>DCAJ01000045.1:0-4631 GCA_002311455.1 Anaerolineales bacterium UBA1136
CACTATGCTGGCGAGTGAGTTTGTCTAGGGGAGTTGCAAATGACCGAGCCTCAAACTCACCTCCTACTTCATCTTTACGACCACCTTCCCACCAATGACCATCACTAGATACTGGATGATTGTGTTGAGAGTTTGGTTCTGCACCAGTATGATCCAAATCTTCCGGAGTAGAAGTTATATCACTCTTCTCTTTTTTTTTTGTTTCTGACTGATTTTCAGACACTTTAGCCTCTGTATGATCTGAGTCTGCTTTCTGCTTTCCGGAACTAACTTCCTGAAGACGTTGCTCTAGTTCGCCAATACCAAGACCAACAGAGTCAAATGGTCCATTTTTCACTCTGTGAGGTAATGCAAGTTGTGCTGCTATAAGCACATCATTATCATTAATTGCTCTTCTACCTTGTAAGGCAGCATGAGCACGAGCAGCTCGCAAGATAACTAAATCAGCCCTATGACCTTCAACTCCCAAGCTAGTGGTCAAAGAGGCTATGTTTTCCAAATTAATATGAGAGTAAGTTACTTTGTCAACAATTTCACGAGCAGACTCAATATCACTGGCTATAGCATCAACATTCGGCTGCCATGTTTCTTGAAATGCAACCGGTTTAGATTCAAACTCCAGTATTCTTTCCATAATAGACACGCGATCAGCACCATCTACAAGACCTTGAATATCAACCGCTAATGCAAAACGGTCAAGGAGTTGTGGGCGCAAATCACCCTCTTCAGGATTCATAGTACCTACAAGAATAA
Source organism: Anaerolineales bacterium UBA1136 (assembly GCA_002311455.1). Classification (GTDB taxonomy): domain Bacteria; phylum Chloroflexota; class Anaerolineae; order Anaerolineales; family UBA11657; genus UBA11657. The sequence continues at coordinate 754 of DCAJ01000045.1, forward strand.
AACGTGCAGGATGACTAAAAGAGATTCCCTCACGCTCAACCACATTTACGCCCATTGCAGCCGAATCCAATAGCAGGTCTACCACATGATCATCCAATAGATTAACTTCATCTATGTACAACAGACCGCGATTAGCAGAAGCTAACACACCTGGATCAAAATGGCGTTCACCTTGTTTGATAGCTCTTTCTATATCCAACGTACCTACCACACGGTCCTCTGTAGCACTAACCGGCAGATCAACAAAAGGTGTAGGCTTGACAACACTTTGCAAAGCACCTGAGACCAATGAGTGTTCCTGGCATTCAGTACACCATTCTAAAGAAACGTTTGGATCACAGCCAAATCTACACTGTTCTACAACTTCTACGTCTGGCAAAAGTGCTGCTAAGGCTCGGGCAGCCGTTGATTTTGCCGTACCTCTCTCTCCACGAATTAATATTCCTCCAATGCGTGGGTTGACTGCATTTAGCAGTAAACCACGTTTCATCAAATCCTGACCCACAATAGCTGGAAATGGATAAATTTTTCTCATAATTAATTTACTCTCTTATCATTATACCGTGAAGTTATGTCAGGTTGTCAATCGTCAGAAACAGATCTATAATGAAAATCTCATTATTTCACAATCAAATAAATACAACGCGTGAACGTATTGATCACCATGGAAAACACTTTAAGTGAACAAGAAACCGAAATATTATCAACAACAAAGGCAAAAGTCGATCTTGTGTCAACAGATAATATCAATGTAGTTATCCCTAGACGCGGCGAGATTCGAAAGGGCACAGTTGTCACAATTTCATCGGATGAGATTCTGATAGACATAGGATATAAAAGCGAAGGCATAGTATCCCAGCATGAACTTTCAAAATTGTCTGATGGTGAATGGAAGGAAATGAAAGCTGGAACTCAGGTCGTGACCTACGTGCTTCGTGGTGCAAATCAAGACAAACCGATGATACTGTCTCTCCTCAAAGCAAAGGAAATACAGGACTGGGAGCAAGCAAAGCAACAAATGATTGTAAAGAGCATTCATACTGGTGACGTACTTGAAGTTAATCAAGCTGGGGTTATAGTTGAAGTAGGAAACCTCAGAGGATTTCTTCCAGCCTCTTGCATGAATTTGGAACATAAATCTAAGACCAAAACTCCAAATAGCAAAAGTAAGTGGCAGCATATGTTAGGAGAACAAATCAGCTACAAAATTCTGGAAGTGAATCAAAAGCGCAATAAATTAATCATATCTGAACGTGCAGCCCAAAAAGAAGTCCGAAAAGCCATGCGCGAAACTTTGCTTTCCAACATTAAAGAGAAGCAAGCTTACATTGGGAAAGTTGTATCGCTCGAAAAATTTGGTGCATTTGTAGATATTGGTGGAATTGATGGTCTCGTACATAAGTCTGAGATTTCGTGGAAACGAGTCGATCATCCTAGTGAAGTACTAAACGTTGGTCAAGAAATAAAAGTCCTTGTATTAAGTGTGGATCTTGAACGGGAAAGAATAGGACTATCGCTCAAAGTACTACAGCAAAATCCATGGGATAACATTCAAGACATTCTTCGAGAGGGGCAGCTGGCATATGCTACAGTCACTAATGTGACTAAGTTCGGCATATTCGTAACACTGAGAGATTGTGATGCAATTGAGGGATTTGTACATATTACCGAATTGTCCAATAGTATGGTAAAGCACCCCAAGGAAGTAGTTACAATAGGTGATGAAGTAGTTGTCAGAATAATAAGTATTGATAAAGACAAGCAACAAATAAGCCTAAGCCTAAAAGAAGTGGGGGCTGCCCGTTTTGAGGATTTGGATTATTTGTTGTACTTTGGAAGCAGCACATAGTAATTAGCATGATATCATTAGAGAAGCTACGTATCTACAAAGTACAACTTGTTACTGTTAACTGAGTTCTGAGAATTGTTTGGTAGAATACAGTTACAGAGAAATTAAGAGGCCATAATTTTGTCCAGAAACAGAAACCTGCAACGCTTTACACAACGAGCACGTAGAGTACTGAGTACCGCACAGACTGAGGCAGAACGCTTAAATCAGTCGCTGATCTTTCCTGAACATATGCTACTAGGTCTAGTATTAGACGATGGGGGTGTCGCGTACGATGTGCTGCATGATCTAGGAATAGATAGTAATCAAATGAAGATCATCGTGGACAGATTAAGCGCTGGTCGTAATGAAACTACACAAGCTGGCAAACTGCTTTTGTCTCCATCTACAGAACAAACACTTAAACAGGCGGTGAGTGAGGCACAGAAGTTGGGGCATCATTATATTGGCACTGAACATATTTTGCTTAGCCTAGTGCGTGAAGAGAAAGGAATTGTAACCGAAGTGCTGAAAAAGCTAGGTATTTCACCCGAACAAGTTCGTCGACACACTAGACGTATTTTGAAAGAAAATCCACCTGAAGCAGAAAAAACATCCGGAGAAATACATGTTCGTAGATCACATAGAAAAAAGGATCAAAAAAAGAAAACGCCGCTTTCTGATCAACTTGCTACGGACCTTACCAAATTGGCGGAGTCAAATAAACTAGACCCAGTAATTGGAAGACAATCTGAAGTAGAACGAGTAATTCAAATCTTAGGTAGACGTACTAAGAATAACCCAGCATTAATTGGGGAACCCGGTGTAGGCAAGACCGCAATAGTGGAAGGGTTAGCCCAGCGCATTATATCCGGTGACGTGCCGGAATTACTTTTCTCCAAACGTGTTTTACAACTAGATGTCGGGTCAATCGTAGCTGGTACTATGTATCGTGGTCAATTTGAAGAAAAAATGATGCGTATTATTGCAGAGATCAAACAGTCCGGAGCTATTCTTTTCATTGACGAAGCTCATATGCTAGTTGGAGCTGGGTCAGCAGGATCATCAGTAGACGCAGCAAATATACTGAAACCAGCACTATCGCGCGGGGAACTACAAGTAATTGGGGCAACCACGCTTGATGAATATCGTAAGTACATTGAGAGTGACGCTGCTCTTGAAAGACGATTCCAACCTGTGCACGTTGATGAACCTACTGTTTGTGAAACTATAGAAATTCTGCATGGGATAAAGGATCGTTATGAACAACATCACCGTGTCATCATCACAGATAAGGCTATAGATGCTGCAGCTAATCTGTCTGTAAGATATGTGGCGGACAGATTCTTACCTGATAAAGCTATAGACCTCATTGATGAATCAGCTTCTAGAGTACGGATGTACAAAAGTCCTGAGGCATTGCAGCTCAAAGAAATGGTTACCAACTTAAAGTCGGTACGTGAAAACCATGCTTTAGCAATTGAAGAGTCCCGTCATGATGATGCCGGTGAGTTACTAGACCGCGAAGAAGAATTAGAGCAGCAGCTTGAAAAATTACGAGCTGGTTGGGATAGGGCTACAGGTCCCCAAGTTAAAGAAGAGGATATAGCCGAAGTGGTTTCAATGTGGACAAAGATACCTGTAACTCAAATCACTGAAGCTGAAACCGAGCGGCTTCTCCATATGGAAGATGCTTTACACAAACGTATTGTGGGACAAAATGAAGCTATTGCATCAATATCACGTGCAATAAGACGCGCTCGAGCTGGTTTGAAGGACCCGCACAGACCGATTGGTTCGTTCGTATTCTTGGGACCAACAGGAGTGGGGAAAACAGAGTTAACAAAGGCAATGGCTGAGTTCATGTTTGGCAATGAAAAAGCACTCATACAGCTAGATATGTCTGAATTTATGGAACGACACACTGTCAGTAGACTTATTGGTTCACCACCAGGTTACGTGGGATATGAAGATGCTGGACAATTGTCGGAAGCTATTCGTCGTCGCCCATATTCGATTGTAGTGTTTGATGAAGTAGAAAAAGCACACC
>DCAJ01000045.1:4679-5693 GCA_002311455.1 Anaerolineales bacterium UBA1136
TGGGGCAGAATTAATTGGAAAACAGATCGATTTTGGTTTTCAGGGATCAAGTGAACCTAAGGCAAAAGCCGATCAGGCATATAAAGAAATGCAAAAGAGCCTTACAGAAGCACTGCATGAAATATTTAGGCCAGAGTTTATCAATAGGTTGGATGAAACTATAGTTTTTAGGTCACTAACTAAACAAGAGATAAATGTAATAGTTGAACTAGAGTTAGATAAAGTAAGACTTCGTCTAAATTCTCGTAATCTGGAATTGGATGTTACCGAAGCTGCAAAATCATTCCTATCAGATAAGGGTTATGACCCTGAATACGGAGCACGTCCACTTAGGAGAGTCATTCAACGACACGTGGAAGATACTCTATCTGACATGCTCCTTTCATCTCCAGCACAAGCTGGACTAGTTACTATTGACCTGAATACTGATAAAGATGAAATTAAGATAGATATAGAGAAAAAAGAAATGTCAGTTGTGGAAAAGACAGACTCAGCTATTCAAACCGAAGAACAGATAGACCCAGTCACTACATAAGTAATACTATAATTCAGTGTTAAATCATTCTTTGCTAACACAAGGGTGGTTTTTTGTACTTTTGAGAACATTCTGCTGCTAATTATTTTGAGATATAATCTCCAAACTTACCCTATTGCACAGGCTCAAAATGGTTAAACCACATATCAGGTACATATGTCAACAATGCGGCCGAATAACTCCACGTGAGATGGGGAAGTGTCCGCAATGTGGCGCATGGAATAGCATGATAGTAGAAAGAGTAACAACAAAAACCATTAAGGCCAGTAAAGGTATATCTAGCGGCACTTTGTCACCTAGCAAACCCAGACCAATAAATCAGATTGAAACAACTACTACGGATAGACTTGCTTTACCTAATGATGAATTTGCCAGAGTACTAGGTGGAGGAATTGTACCCGGTTCAATTGTCTTGATTGGTGGTGATCCAGGCATTGGAAAAAGTACTCTTATGTTGCAGGTTGCAATAATGATGGCTA
>DCAJ01000045.1:5714-10803 GCA_002311455.1 Anaerolineales bacterium UBA1136
AGTGCTTTATGTATCGGGGGAAGAATCTGCTAACCAGGTAAAGATGCGGGCTACTCGCTTGAAAGACTGGTCAAAATCTAACTCTGACTACTTGTACCTATTGACCGAAACTAATCTAGAAAAAATTGTAGAGCACATACTTAGCATCAAAGCCAAATTGATAATAATTGATTCTATTCAGACGATAACCACTAACGATTTGGACTCTTTACCCGGATCTATTACTCAGGTACGTAATTGTACTACACTCCTTACTCAGCTAGCCAAGATAACTGATGTAGCCATATTCTTAGTCGGACATGTAACTAAAGAGGGATCAATTGCCGGACCTCGAGTTTTGGAACATACTGTAGACACAGTACTTTACCTAGAAGGAGATTTGCACCATTCCTATCGGTTGTTGCGCGGGGTTAAGAACAGGTTTGGCGCGACCTCCGAGGTCGGAATTTTCGAAATGAGTAGCACTGGAATGATCGAAGTCAGAAACCCTTCAGAAGCATTCCTGTCTGAAAGACAGGCCAAAGTACCGGGATCTGCCATTACTGTTACCATGGAAGGGACAAGACCACTACTAGTAGAGGTTCAAGCATTGACCAGCACTTCTATATTTGGCAAACCTAGACGCACACCAAACGGAGTAGACTTTAATAGGCTACTTTTGGTAACGGCAGTGTTAACTAGACGCTTGAATTTCCGACTAGCCGATCAAGATGTATTCGTAAATATAGTAGGTGGACTACAAATTCAAGAACCAGCAGCAGACCTGGCAATAGCTGGTGCAATTGCTTCATCAGTCAAAGATCAACCTCTAGCTGCCGACACAGTACTTGTCGGAGAAATAGGTCTTTCTGGAGAACTACGAGCATCTAGGCAAATGGCTTCTCGTCTACACGAAGCCTCCAACCTAGGATTTAAAAGCGCAATAATTCCAAGTTCATCTGCACAAACAGAGCAATCACCAAGCAATATAGAAATAATTAGTGCTCTAACATTAGAGGAAGCTTTAGACTCAGCTCTCAAAGACTAATAAAATTCGGTTTACTTTGACTTTCAGTTAACCATGTGTTAAGATATCCACACAATTATATCTATATATTTATTAGAAAGAAGAACAATCTGGCCTAATTGTTGAGTCATAGCAGTGCGTGTTTCAGTAAAAGTAACATCTGTTAGTAGTTGGTATTACGTCATCAACAATAAACAAAACTGAAGCTGTGCTGACTTAAGTTGGAAGATTTTAATCATTGAGTGAGTACCTGGCCAGGTGACTCGCTCTATTACTTTAACTAGGGGTCATATTGCGAGCAGATGCTTTTTCTCGTTTAGTCGGTCTAATTGGTTTTGGAATAGGTGGATTTTATTTGGAAGAACGATCCCCGTTGCTTGTCCGAGAACTCATCTCAGCTGACATCCGTCTATGGGTGTTTCCAACAGCAGGAGCTATTGTAGGATTATTACTGGGCCCATACATTAGCACTCATCCCGCTCGAGCTATACGCAAGCTGCTGGGCCAGACATCCACTCACGTACTGATTGTTGGTCTAATAGGATTAGTGACAGGATTAATGGTAGCAGCTCTGTTGGTATGGCCTCTTTCAACTCTACCATCACCTTTTAGTCAATTGTTACCATCTGCTTGTGCCTTATTATTTAGCTGGCTAGGTATAACAGTCTTTGTTAGTAGGCGTATGGATTTGCTGAAGATATTCCGCATAAATGAAAAAGATCCCGTATTAGACACAGATAATGTCTCAGGTGATATCGCTGGAGTGCTGCTAGATACAAGTACTATAATCGATGGTCGCATATGTGATATTAGTAAGTGCGGCTTCATTGCTGGACCAATAATAATACCTCGTTTTATATTAGACGAACTGCAACACATAGCTGATTCATCAGATCATGAGCGTCGCAGGCGTGGTAGAAGAGGTCTAGACCTGCTAAATCAGCTTAAGCAGCAATCCGTTTTGAAAGTTACAATAACAGACTTGGATGTTGAGGGTGTTAGGGAAGTGGACAGCAAACTTGTGATGCTAGCAAAAGAATTGGGTGTAAAAATAGTTACCAACGACTACAATCTTAACAAAGTTGCTGAACTACAAGGCATAACTGTGCTAAACATTAATGATTTGGCTAATGCAGTGAAGACCGTATGCGTGCCTGGAGAGATATTAGAAGTAAAAATCATCCAAGAGGGTACGGAAGACCGCCAAGGAGTTGGATACTTAAATGATGGTACCATGATTGTTGTTGATAACGGCAAAAGCCTAATAAACAAGAAAATTAGCGTGTCTGTCACGAAAGTATTGCAAACCTCGGCAGGACGCATGTTGTTTGCAAACTTGGAATAAGGTTAATCAACTACTACATGTACATGAACAAGCATAAAGATATATGTCACTAACTGTTTACAACACACTAATTCGCAAAAAAGTGCCCTTCACTACTATTGAGTCTGGTCGCGTACGTATGTACGTATGTGGTCCTACTGTATATGACCACGCTCATATTGGTCACGCCAAACTTTATGTATCCATGGACGTAATTCTAAGATACTTGCGCTACACTGGTCTAGATGTACTTTATGTACAGAATATAACAGATGTGGGGCATCTACTGGATAGCGGAGAAGATCGAATCATGAAAGGTGCTCGTAGAGAGCAAACTGATCCTATGCAGGTAGTAGAGCGCTATATGAGGTCGTATATGGATGATATGGATGCACTACAAAATATCAGGCCAGATATCATGCCAAGAGCCGCTGGACACGTACCGGAGCAGATCGCAGCTGTGGAGCAATTGATAAAGAATGGCAACGCATACGAAATCAATGGATCAGTATATTTTGATGTTTCATCATTTCCAGAATACGGGAAACTTTCTGGCCGCAAGATTGATGAACTACAAGAAGGAACCCGTTTGGATGTAAGTACAGACAAACGCAGGCCGGAAGACTTTGCATTGTGGAAGCGTGCTGATCCAGAACACATAATGCGGTGGAGTAGCCCCTGGGGAGAAGGATTTCCTGGATGGCATATAGAATGTACAGTGATGGCAAGCAAATATCTCGGTGCCAACTTTGACATTCATGGTGGCGGTCTCGAGAACGTTTTTCCACATAATGAATGTGAGATAGCCCAGTCAGAAGCGTTAAGCGGTAAAACATTTGCTAACTTCTGGTTACATGCTGGATCACTTACTGTATCCGGTGTTAAGATGAGCAAAAGTCTAGACAATTCAGTAACCATTCAAAACGCTCTCATCGATTACCCTGCAGAAGTTATAAGAATGTTTGTGCTCTCAAGCCATTATAGAAGTCCCATAGATTACTCAAAAGAGGCAGTTAATGCAGCATATCGAGGATGGCAAAGACTTACTGGACCAGCATTGGCGGTACAGCAAGCTCTTCTGTCAACGCAAGACTCGAACACTCCAAAGGTTGATTTTTCCTCAGCGATAAAACTGACTCGCGATGAATTCACAGCAGCTATGAATGATGACTTCAATGCCCCCAAAGCTATTGCGTGTCTATTTGACTTTGCCAAAAACGTCAATGGTCTCCTATCGGAATACCCAAGACCAGATGATACAACCCTTCAGTCGATTGATAAAGTGTACAATGATCTAGCAGGCACAGTGCTCGGACTGTTGCCTTCAAATAGTACCACTTACGTCAATCACGAAAATAAGCTTATTGAAATCTTAGTTGAGTTACGCAATGCTGCTCGCCAGCAGAAAGATTTTGCAACCTCAGACTCCATAAGAGATAAGTTGGCCACAGCCGGAGTAATCCTGGAGGATGGCCTATCAGGCACTACTTGGAAAACGGATTTGAGCAATCCAAGTGACTGAACTAATATATCGCCGGAATGCAATACTGGAGACAATTCTTGCTTCTCGGCGTAATATAGTCCGCTTACTTTTATCTAGAGAGGCATCTCCTGATAACCAAAATAATGTAATAGCAGCAGCCAAAAGCAAGTCTGTAAAGATTGAGCGAATACCTCGATCACAAATGACTGGCAAAATCGGCAACAGTTCACATCAAGATGTCCTTCTGGAAGTACAATCCTATCCCTATGCTGAGATAGCAGATATGTACGTATTATCTGAGAAAGATAAAGAATCACCATTATTGCTAATCCTCGATCAATTACAATCCCCAAGTAATTTTGGGCGTTTATTGCGTAGCGCAGAAGCAATGGGTGTACATGGAGTAATCGTACAAAAGCGCCGTGCAGGTGGCGTTACACCTGCAGTCGTAGCAGCTTCTATGGGAGCTAGCGAGCACTTATTAATTACACGGGTAACCAATCTTTCACGCACTATAAAACAACTTCAGACCGATAATCTGTGGGTAATTGGTCTAGACACAAATACAGAATGTAATGCATTAAGTGAAATAGACTTGAATCGGGCGCTTGCAATAGTAATCGGTAATGAGAGTAATGGGCTGAGGAGACTTATACGTGATTGTTGTGATTCAATAATCACTATACCCATGCTAGGTAAAATAGAGTCACTAAATGCTGCGATTGCAGGATCCATAGCTCTATATGCAGCTAGAGAGGCAAGAAACCAAATTACTAGATACCCTACTATTGACTAGCATCCATAATCCTGTTAAACTTGCGCCGGTTTATACTAAGAATTACATAAGTTTTTCAGATGTTTTCTGAAACAGGGTGCTTGACCTCTTAGACCAAAACTTGGTATAATCTGCTCGGCGCCATCGGGACGGCGCTATTTTTAACTCAGACGCTTGTCAGTGGGCCGTGCCGACGTAGCTCAATTGGCAGAGCAAGCGCCTTGTAAGCGCTAGGTTATGGGTTCGAGTCCCTTCGTCGGCTCAACAGGGGCAGGCGCCGGAGATGGTGAGCCGGGCCGGTCTGTAAAATCGGTGGCATACGCCTGAGTGGGTTCAAATCCCACCCTGCCCACCTGAAAATTGTTTAAGCCCTCGTAGCTCAGGTGGCAGAGCACACCCTTGGTAAGGGTGAGGTCATGGGTTCGAATCCCATCGAGGGCTCCAGATAAGTACAGTTTTGTAGATTTTGTAGTAAGAAGGTAAAAACAATGGCAAAGGAAA
>DCAJ01000094.1:0-8687 GCA_002311455.1 Anaerolineales bacterium UBA1136
CCTGTTGTGTCAATAACCACATCGGCTCCTTGATTGCCCACAACTTCCTTAATTATTTCTACAGAATCTTCAGGTTTGTCTCTGGCAACAAAAGCATGTGTAACTCCGAAATCTTTTGCCATATCCAACTTATACTCGACAAGGTCAATACCCACTATTGGATAAGCTGAGACCATATCTGCTGCCTGAGCTATATTCAATCCAACACCACCTACTCCAAAAATTACTACGGATTGACCAATCTTCACATGCGCATCGTTATTGACAACTCCCATGGCTGTAGTAACTGAACAACCTAATAGAGGAGCTAATTTCAAATCAAACTCCTTCGGTATTATAGTTACACGGTTTTCAGATAAAACAGCAAATTCGTTAAAGGTGGTCACCCAGCCAGCATTAACTCTAGTACCTTCCCACTTGTACATAGGTGTTTCAGATTGAATACCTTTGCTTAGTCTCCAATGCATAACCACATGATCACCCTTCTCTACAGTTGTAACACCAGGCCCAACATCCAAAACCTTGCCAGATCCCTCATGACCAAGAAGATGAGGTAAGAATTTATCCGGTCCTTTAGCTGCTTCAATTTCGTTGATCTGCGCACCACAAATACCACTATAGATTACTTTCACAAGTACCTGACCATGAAACAAATCTCGAGGCATTTCTACATCTGCTACTACCAATGGCTCATTACTCTCCATCAATATCGCGGCTTTCATATTCTCTATTATCATGGAATATATCTCACTATACTACTCAAAATATATAAATTCGTAATCGCCAGTATATCCAAAATGATTGTATATCCACGGCCATTCTTCATAGTCAAAAAAGGACTCACACGTGAGAGCCCAGCACTGCAAATTGAACTGCTCTTGCTCATTACGATAACTCTCCAACATAATGTATCCCTGCTTACCTACACGTTCCACTTCTGACAATGCAGTTTCCAATTCAAAAACACGTAGATTATGAAAACAACCAAGGGACATTACCAAATCGAAATCATCATCTTCAAAATTGTAAGAGTCTTGAGCTCTATGAATAAATAGTTCATCCTTAATTTCTGGTCTAGCATCTGAAAGGCCGTGATTTGAAATGTCAAACCCCGCCACTCGCAATCCAGGAAGAAGCAATTTCATCTCATGGAGCAAATAAGCCTTGCCGCAACCCACATCTAATACACTAGAGTAATTATTTAATTCATAATTATCAATAAGATCTTCAGCTACTGGTTTCCAGTGCCCAGGCATATATTTATATCCACCGTAACCATAACGGCGATCACCATCCCAGTAATCATACTCATACTGTTTTGCCTTTATCATGCAATGTACTTTGTCATCCATCATTCTATCAATATATGTACGGCTAGTAGCCTGATGAAGAGGTGTTACATAATTTACAAGCTTACTCATAATATTTCCTATATCCTAATACGGTATCGATTGTATTGACTTCTACTACTAAATTTGCACCATCACTATCTCGTTTAAGTAATCGCACTAACAAGCATAGGATCACTCTTAAGACTGATAAATGTGGGTCCCACGATTTCATAAGCTTCACTGGTCATCGCTTCAGTGTCATCGCCATCCTTAGGAAAAAATGATTTGATATTAGAGAATAACTCCATAAGTTTTTCTCCATTCAGCTCACTATGTGTTGGTCCTTGAGTAGGATAATCTGCGTACCCAACAAGTTTCACATTTACATTCTGCTGATCTATATCGAGCTTAATCTGTTCAAAGGGACGTTCAATTAGAAACGGTGTAATGGTATACACCCATGGCTTCAAACCTTCTAATGCCATGCCAGCAGAAACGCCAATAATACTTTGCTCACAAATACCCATGTTGATAAATCGATTTGAGTGACGCAACCTACAATCATCAAAAACCCGATACCCTATATCCCCAACTAAAACGTAAATGCTTTCATCTATGTCTGCTAGATCGGCTATCACCTTACCAAAACGACGTCTCACGATATACCCAATTCCTTTTTGCCAGCTTCTAACTCATCTCCTTTGAGTTTTCTAGCATGCCATCTGGGATCATTTTCAAAAGCCTTTATTCCTTTAGCCTTTGTAGTATGTGCAATAATAGATCTAGGTTTTCCTCCATTCCTATTACGTCGCAATACATCGATTATTTCTTCAAATGAATGTCCATCTCTGATCACATCACAGTCCCAATTAAAGGCCTTAAATTTAAGTGCTAGATCATCAAGAGGCAGACCATCACTAAGTGTAGTGAGTGCCTGTATCTTATTGTAATCAACTAGTAGAGTCATGTTCTCAAGATTATGCTTGGCACCAATAAGTAATGATTCCCACGTGGTACCCTCTTGACACTCACCATCACTAATCATCACATAAATAGTTCCCTTCTTGTTTTGTATAGAACGTGCTAGTGCCATACCAGTTGCAATTGGTAAACCGTGGCCAAGACTGCCAGTCGTACAGTGAATACCATTGTCTGGATCTATCTCCAAATGTGTGGACATCCTTGGATTAAATCCTTTTTCTTTCAATAACAAGCATAATGGAAAAGACGCATGTGCTTTGCTAAGAATGAATTTATCTTCCTGTACTAATATCTCTTCGAAAAGCGCGATCAAAATCTCAATCATGGAGAAACTACCTCCCAGATGAGCTTCACCATGCTCAATAAATGCCTTAAAAGTATCTTGACGGAGTTTGCTAGCTTTTTTTACCAAATATGAGTATGGCATTTGTCAAGTAACTGCAATCTGTGGGTAATATTCCATTACTGCTTTGCAGTAATACTTGGCCTTTATTAGTTGCTGCTCTAGTACACTTTCGCTATAACCAGCATATGTTTCTAATGCAATTCCTCTAGAGACTTTAAAACCTGGCAGGAATTTGTTAAGAACTATCATTGCCCAACGCATTCCATAAAGAGGTTTAGCTGCACAAAGACGTATTTCAAATTCAGGATCGAGCGAAAATATCTCTATCATGGACTCTTCCCAATGCAGCACATCCGCATCTTTTAGATTCATTGCTGGATGCCAAATAAAATCTACGGTCAGCTTAACGGGATCATCCCACCCAAAATATTCAAAATCCACAAAACTCAACTCATTACATTGCTTGAGGGCATTATGAAATCCAAAATCTGAGGGGCTCAAGACCTGATAGTCATACCTCAAATCGTCACATCTAGTAGAATTGGGCCAAGATTCGAGAGAATGTTCTTTAAGTCTTTTCCATATTGGGACAAATTCCTCAGTTAAGAAAAATTGCAAGGAAGGCTGTTCGCTTGACACAAGCAGAAGATTATCCAGTCTATTTTCGACTTGTTCTACTAAATGATTAGCAGACAGACACGCTTCAGTCGCAGCACCAATATCTTCATTTTGCGAAAATCTGGACAAATGATGCAATTTCTGGATAAATCCAATAGCATCTTGCAAGTCATGGAAATCAGGCTTTTCAACGGATATACCATTTATCCAAGAATAAATTCCCAAGCCCAAATTTTCATCACCAATTATTGCCTTGGGAATATTGTTCACGCCGTTAGACTGCAAAAATTCTATAGCCCTATATTCAGTTGTCAACCTTGACCTGCGATCATCTGATCTATCTGGGTAAACCTTAGTTGCGTATTCGTTGCCATCAGAGGCATATATTTTGTATATGTTGCTGTTACCGCCTCTTGGTACTTCATCAACTCTGTTAACACTTAAATTAAAAAGCATGGTAAACCACATGCTTACATCGGCAATTGAAGTACATCCAAAAATATAATCATCAATTCCCTGCCAATCATTGACAAAATCAGCAATCTGGTCTGCAATTACTTTGTGATTATTGCTGAAGAGAATTTTCCTTGTGTTCGCTGGAAATCCATGATTGGCAAACACCTCTGCCAAGTCATCAATAAAATAATCACACTGCAGCTCAGCAAGCTTTGCGACTTTATCTTTTCTATTATCAGCAAAAAAGACATTGGTCTTTTTTAGGTCTAAATAATCAGAGTCAAAGAATCTCTTATCAGTCATCCATTTCATTGCTTCTTTTCTCAAAGGAACATTGTTGGAATCAAAATGACCAAATTCTGTTTTGTGGCTAACAACAAACACCTGATACCTACGCAACTTGCACTTCATAAGAAATCTTGTAACTCCCGGCATCAATTCAGCACCAACCATATGCTGGCCATAAACTAGTCCCTGCAATTTCATCCAGGATGTTTCTCCATATGGTTGTTTACGTAAGTGATCACGTAAAGCAGTTTTGTCGTAGCCACCCAATTCCTCACCAATGAATCCCTCTGACAAAGCAACGTCTACAAACAACTTGTCATATTTAGCAATAGTGTTATCAAAATCAATACCAATTTTCATTTCTAAGATAGATTAGCGGATTGCATTCTCTTTATATTGAAATACATTTCATCTTCTAGTGAATTGTGGAAAAGACCCCGACTAAAGGCTACCAGCAAATCATTCACAGCCTCAATTACTGTGTGCCGAGATTCAAAATTGAGCTCCTCTCTAATTTTTTTCGATGAAATATGGTATGAACGCTCATCCTCGGTTGATTGAGTAGCAATTTCTACATTTTCACCAACAACATCACGAACTATATTGGCAATATCTCGGACACTATGGTTATGATAACCGGCATTATAAACTTTGCCATTAATGTCACTATCTGACCACTGCAGTGACTTTACATAAATATCTGTCATGTCCTCGATATGTATGTTGGGTCGCATTTGAGCCCCACCAAAAACAGTAATCTTGCCCTTATTGACGGCATGGTTAGTGAGAATATTAACCGTCAAATCAAACCTCATACGTGGTGAATATCCACATACTGTAGCAGGTCGGAGTATCAGTGTCTTAAAACTATCTGTGCGCTTCTTCAATAGTATTTCTTCACACAAAGCTTTATATTTCGAATAGTCAGTAAGAGGTTCTAAGGATAGGTCTTCTGTGACATTTATTTCTTTTTTGACTCCATAAACACTGGAAGACGAAGCATAAACAAATCGATTGACTCCATCGTCCCGAGCAATATCAACCAAGGGTATAAAAGCGTCGTAGTTGATTGATTTTCCTAACTCAGGATTTAGTTCGAAACTTGGATCGTTGGAAATACAAGCTAAGTGAATAATAGAATCACAACCAGGAATAATTCTTCGGAGTAATTTCGAATCGCGTATATCACCCTTAATCTGCTCTAGGCCAGGATGGTCTTTTACAGAACTAAGCACATGATCACCGTACAGGAATAAATCTATCACTTTGACAAAGTAGCCTGCATGCAGAAGCTTAGGAACTAATACAGCTCCAACATATCCGGCACCTCCAGTAACAAGCACAGTTTTCATTCTTGACATTCTCATTTCATCAATGATGTAATTGACTTGCTTAGTGTAGTGGAGTTCAAGGGTTGACTATTGCCTAGTTGAGCTACCATTTGAGCTCCTACCACATTACCTATCAAAGCAACAATATCCCAAGGTGCATCTAACTTTACTAGTAAAGAAGTGACTGCAAATACAGCATCACCAGCTCCTACACGGTCAAGCACACGAACTGCAAGAGCTGGTGCCTCAACGAACCCTGTTTTAGGTCCATAATGTAAGCTTCCCGACTTTCCTCGAGTGACTGTAAAGCGCGGACAGTCGATCCGACGCATGACTTCAGATAATTGAACACGCACATCACCGTCTCGCTGTCTAGTTTCAACTTGCACCTCATGTTCCTGTAGACACACATAATCGGCTTTACTGTACTTTGAAACAGGGTTAAATCCACGATTTCCAGCATTGGATTGGACATTCATAGCAAGAAATGGAGATTTATCACACAGCATGGAAATAGATTCGTTGGTAAGCATTCCATGACCATAATCTGCCACTATTACTAGGTCTCTATTCTTTAAAGATTGTTGCAATGTATTTAGTAATATGTCAGCATCTTCACCATTTGTAATATGGTCACGCATTTCATATATCTCTAGCAACTTATTGCCTGAGTAGCGGTCTACTATCCGCCGTTTATGAATGGTAGGAGATTGAGATTTTGTCAACAAAACCGGATCAACATTAGACTCTAGCGATGCTCGAACAAAATCTTCACTGCGATGAGTATCTCCCAACTGTGTCACTAACTTAACTTCATCGCATAAGCCAGCAAGGTGATTGGCAATAGCCAAGCTCCCACCAGCATAAGTCTCAATTACTCCTTGCAGTACAGCCAAAACAGGATCTTTTGTTGACTTACCAATACCAGAGCCAAATAAGTATTCATCTATGATAGCCTCGCCCACTACCAGGGGACAAATTGTGGACATGCGATCCATCCAGCTCAACACTTCATCTACAGAATATTTTGCACGAAAATCACTTAGGTATCTTTGAACTTCAGTAGAGAAAGCAGAAAAGTGCCTGTTCAATAAACTAGATGAACTAAATGTTATTCCACCTGTCACACAAAATTCTCCTCCAATTGAGCGTATGGTATCCACCTCTGATACTATGCCTCCGGTAATATCTTCGTCTGGCAAACTATACTCTGGGCCTTTGACGTATATATCTGGGTTCAAAATCTTGATGGTGTCAACCGATAGAGGCCATCTATTGATTGCAACAAAATCAACCGCAGCCATCGCAGCTATAGCCTCTGCTCTTATATCATGTGTAAATGCAGGCCGATGTGGGCCTTTGTTTACATGATCGTCCTGAGTTACTGTAACTACTAATATATCGGCCATGGATTTTGCTTCTTCAAAATGCCGAATATGACCAAGGTGTAGCAAATCAAACACGCCGTGAGAGTGAACCACTTTTTTGCCTTTTGATCTAAGTGCTTTAAGAATAATTGAAAGCTCATCAAGATCTTTGACTTTATGATTGTTATACATAGAAAAAATTAATTTTGATTATTTACTGATAAGAAAGTGTAAATCTTCCAATTTATCCCAAATGTGAAAACCATTCCTTCGTAGCTTTGGCAATAGATTTATCATCCCACACAGGAGCATTTCGCCAGTAGTCAATATTGTCTAGCATAATTTGCACTCCTTGCTCAAAAGAAACTATAGGATTCCATTGTAATTGAGACTTGATCTTCATAGTATCAGCAAGCGTAACATCAGGTTCACTAGGTCGCTTGGGTATATACACTACTTCACCTTGAAGTAACTCAACTAATTCATTGACAGAGTGAGATGTTCCAGATCCAACATTAAAGACTTCACCAACATGTTGTGATTGAGCTGCACACATTATGGCATCTACAACATCAGTCACAAACGTAAAATCACGTGTCTGATTGCCATCACCCACCACAGTAAATGGGTTACCTGCTAATTTCTGAGCTAGAAAAATACCAAAGACAGCACCATAGGTACCAGAGGTACGAGAGCGTGGTCCATAAACGTTGAACAATCTAAGAGAAATCGCTGGCAAACCATATACTTTATACCAATGTAGTACGATCTGCTCACCCAAGTATTTAGTTAGTGCATATGGATACTCAGGTTTTATTGTGTCAGTCTCAGCAGTAGGATAGCTGTCTGGTATACCATAGCAAGATGATGATGCTACATAGACAAATCGACTAACACTAGACTTTCTAGCAGCTTCTACTACAGCCACAGTGCCGTCCACGTTAGTCCTATGATAATGAAGTGGATGCTCGATAGAAGGTACTATATCAGCAAGTGCTGCTAAGTGAAACACCCAGTCAACTCCTGCAAAAAACTCCTGGATCGCTTCATAATCCGCAACATCCACTTCATGAATGGTTAGACAACTATTGTTACGCACGCGACTAAGGTTATCAAGTCTTCCTGTGGAAAAATTATCTAATACTCTTACTGTATGACCATCAGCAAGCAAACGCTCTACTAAGTGACTGCCAATGAAACCAGATCCACCAGTTACAATTACATTATTAGTCATATATTTGATAATATCTCAGTCTATAGTATGGTATAAAATCGATTAAAATTATGAAAGCTCCGCCCTTTCGACAAACTCAACTACTGAGTACATCTACATCTTATTTGTATTTGGCACCGCGTTTATTTTGCCTGCGGTTGCTCTCCCTTTACCTATCTAACCTAATATCAGGAAAGGTTTATGTATACTAATTATCAACTCAATTTTTTTATACTGCCTGCATTCAGCTCTACAGGCACAGTACGCCTTATATCTCGACGCGCTTGATGATCATTAATTAATTCCAGCAACACTCTCACACGTTCCGCACCTGACAAACGTACATCAAACACACCCTCATATCCTTCAAAAGTACCGCTAACAACACGAACACGGTCACCTGAAGATAAACTCTCTAATGACAGTCCGCCTGCTGCACGAATGTCTGTCAAACGATTCCTAATTTGAGAAATTAATGAAGCTGGAACTGTGCCAAGTTCCCCACCAAATTCAACCATACGTAGGAGTCCTGGAGTCCAACGCAAAGTACTCAACCCTATGACGTCAAAATCGACATGTACAAAAAGATAACTGGGGAAATAAGGTTTCTCACGTGCTGCTCGCGGGTTAACCGGATTGACTCGCAATAATGGGAGAAATATCTCTACTTCTCTAGAACGTAAGAGTGAAGCTACCTGACGTTCCTTGTGTGGCTTAGTGTGCAAAGCGTACCAATGTTTGGTCATATCTCTGAGT
>DCAJ01000094.1:8813-9256 GCA_002311455.1 Anaerolineales bacterium UBA1136
CCATCACCTTCTACTGCCACCTGATTAAAGCCACCAGCACGAGCCTCAGCTAGTAAATCACGGGCTATCTGACGAGTAGCACGATACATGCCCATACTCACTTGAACATATTCCATAGCTAAACGTGACTTCTCGGATATACCTTCTGGAGTAATCAAGTAACGCAGTCTTCTGCGCTGCAAACGAGTAACCTTGACATGTCCCTTACCCACTAGTCGCTTCACATACCAGTTGATAGTTCCAATAGCCACACCCAATCTAGCCGCTAAATCAGCTTGAGTTGCATCTGGGTCTTGCTCAATTTGCTCTAAAATACGCAGTTCATGCTTATTTTCAGGGTTTATGTAAGCATCCATGAAATATTATCCAGTTCAATATTCAGTGTCTGAAATTCAATGACTGAATATTACTACTGAATCGCAAAATGTCAAGCAAACTTAAAT
>DCAJ01000024.1:0-418 GCA_002311455.1 Anaerolineales bacterium UBA1136
GATATCCAAATTTCCTGTATTCGCTTATTCGGTTCGTTACCACAAATATATTTGATGTAATATCTAAAACCTGGCATGCAATTCGCTCTACTAGAGCCACTCCATCCAAATGAACCAGCCCTTTATCCGTTCCCATTCTACTGGATTTACCACCAGCCAATATAGCCACCCCAAGCATGTCCATACTCGGCGCTTTGCCCCTAGTATCGTTCACCATGTTAGCCACACCTATATGACAACATAATAACCCCTTCTATACAAACGCAATTCCAAGCAATTTCGTAGCAGCCACTACAATTGCTAGCAGAAGCACCCACCTAACAAATTTCTCACCGCGTTTTACTGCTAGCCTAGATGCCACCATAGCTCCAAGGCCGTTGCCAACTGCAAGCGTAAGACCGATTCTCCAATCTACATA
>DCAJ01000024.1:463-4004 GCA_002311455.1 Anaerolineales bacterium UBA1136
AATACCAAGCGCAAACACAGTAAAGCACAATATAATGAAAACCTTAATTGCGTTTCCTTTTATCAAATCATACTGCCCTGCATATACTAGTCCCATCAACAAGAATATACCGACTCCTGCTTGTACAAACCCTCCATACACACCAATCAAGAAGAAGGTCACCATAACGGGGAGTGAATTTGTCCGTTTAGCACTAATAGCTTGTTTTTCTAACCAAGCCCCGGGCTTCCACAATATCATCAGAACCATAGCCAACATCAGAACGCCGATGAACCGCTCCATGACTAATGCATCCATATCAACTGCTATATTAGCTCCCACAATTGCCCCCAGTACAGCAGGTGCTGCAAGCTTCACCGCCGGTTTAATATCAAGCACTTTCTGTGCTCTAAAACTAGTGACCGCAACGATATTCTGGACAACTATCGCCACTCTGTTTGTACCATTTGCTACTGGTGCAGGTAGGCCAATAAAGATAAGTAAAGGTAAGGTGATCAGAGAACCACTTCCTGCCAGAGTATTTATAAACCCACACGCAAACCCCGCTGCGATTACGGCAATAGATTCATAGACCTCTGTCATTTTAGTATCTCCTCATGACAACACACCGACGCTCACCCTACTTCCTTATACACTTCAATTCCGTGATATATACATCCACATAACATATGCTATATATCCACCCACCAAGACATACCCTTCCTTTTTACCGAGCCGCTTCCCCGTCAGCATAAACACATACAAAACAAGCACAGACCCTAACAACAACCATGTTGAAGCTGCTATACCATCGAACATCACTTCAATATAAGATCTGCCACTAACAATTATCAATAACCACGGCAACCCCAAACCAATCAATATATCAAAAATGTTAGAACCCACTGCATTGGCCACTGCCATATCTCCGCGCCCTTGCTTCGCAACTACTACCGACGATATCATGTCCGGCACGGAAGTGCCAGGAGCCAGAATTGTCAGTGCCACTATGACAGGCGGCACACCAACAGCATTGGCTAATGTTATCCCGCCTTCCACCAATACCCAACTAATCACACTAATCAATATTATAGATACCACGAAGCACCGCAAATATTGCGATCTCGGATTGCCTACCAAAATTGAGAACATTTGATCAACCAGTTCAGCCACCTTACCCCACAAGGTATCTACTTCAACCCCATGTTCAATATCAATCTCCACATCTACATTATGTTCAGCATCGGCCAACCTTGTACTTTTGCTCCACCAAATTAACCCGCCAACATACACAGCATAGAAAACAATAAATACTGACGCCTCAACCATATTAATTCGGTTATCCGAAAATGCCCACAGCAACAACCCCACGCTCGCAATATACACAACTACATCGCGAGTCACAATAGACCAAGTTATTCTCAATGGTCTAGCAATTGCAGATGCCCCAGTGATAACAAGAATGTTAAAGAGTGCGGAACCTACGATAGTTCCGATACCCAGATCTGAATAATCGCCAGGCCTCAATAGAGCGATCAAAGCTATAGCTAGTTCAGGTGCCGACGAGCCCATTGCCATCAAGGTAGCGCCCGCAACATCATTCGACAACTTCATTCGACCTGAAATCTCATCAAGACTGACAATAAAGTAGCCATCAGTCAACAATGCTAGGAGATAGATGGCTCCTGCTATCGCAGCCGCACTAAGGATTATTGTTAAAATCATGTAATTACCACTGTTATTTCTACCACACAATCACCAGTACTCAATTTTCACACATATCGGAAATCTAATCAACTCAATTTATACAACCACCGACAAGCATCACCTTGCCATCTATAGCTGCCTAGGGTAACATTACATCAATATCTCTCTAACTCAATACTCTATCGCCAGCTCAACTAGTTTTAGTTAAAGCTATATACACCATACGCATAATAATAGAGCCACAATACTATAGACATGAACGCTACTGACTTATCTATTGGACTCGCGTTTATCGCTGGATTAGCATCCTTCCTATCACCATGTGTATTCTCCCTTGTGCCAGTATATGTTGGGTATTTAAGTGGGCAACTTATGCCGGAAAGCAATGACGTGCCCAGTTCAAGTTCAACACAGCTCCAAGGACTCATGCATGGCACAGCATTCGTATTAGGATTTAGTGTTGTATTTGTAGTATTAGGTGCGGCTGCAAGTGCCATCGGCAATTTGCTGTATGATTATAGAACAATCCTAACTCGCTTAGGAGGTTTAGCGGTCACAGTATTTGGTCTCCATGTTATGGGAACTATAACTATACCCTGGCTATATTACGACTCAAGACCACAGTACAATCAACCCTCCAACAAAAGACTCGGCCTATTGTCCTCATTCCTTATGGGTGTATTTTTTTCCGCTGGCTGGTCACCATGCATTGGTCCTGTACTTGGGGCTATGCTAACCATGGCTCTCACCAGCGAAGGGCTTACAAAAGGAGTTCAGATGCTGACTAGCTATTCAGCGGGCCTGGCAATACCATTCCTTATTGCATCTATAGCTATTGACAAGGTATCACAGTTCTATCAAAATTTGGGCTCCAAACTACGCTACCTGCAGACTGCAAATGGAATTCTGTTAATTGTCATAGGAGTACTACTATTTACTGGCACTCTCAGTCTCCTCACAATTAGATTTGCACAACTACCAGTCTTACTTGATTTACAGCAAGCCATAGACATTACAATTATCAACGTGTGGGGAAGACTCACTGGTTAACCCATAAACCAGACAACTCAAAAATCCGCGCAAATGCCAAAACTATCACGGATTACATCCCACAAGAAAGAGCTACTCGCAGGTGTTGTATTAGGCCTAATACTCGGAATCACTATATTTCTGACAAATCCAGCTTTACGCAATCTAGATATACTCAATCAACCACTGCCCGCTACATCTAACAGTCCAAATGGCATTAGCCTTATACCTGGCACCACAGCGCCCGATTTTACACTTGCCGATGCGCACACCGAGCAGCCTGTGTCACTATCGAATTTCAAAGGCCAACCCGTAATCCTCAACTTTTGGGCTACTTGGTGTGGACCTTGCAAAATAGAAATGCCTCATCTTCAAGATGCCCACAACAATTACCATAGTTCAGGCGTCACTATACTTGCCATAAATTCCGGCGAAGACTCAAAAACAGTGCTTAGTTTCGCTTCTGAACTAAATCTAACTTTCCCAATGCTACTCGATAGCACGGGCACTGTACAACAACAATATCAAATCCGTGGATTTCCGAGTACAGTATTTATTCATAAGGACGGCACAATAGCTCATAACCATATTGGGATGATATCTGCAGACCTACTTATTCAGCGAATAGAACAAATTTCTCTGTTTAGATAGCTAGTTATACACTCTGAAATAGTCATGCACTTAGCAATCCGCCATTTTACGATATACATATCGAAATTTTGGACAAGATATTTCGCCATGCTAGCCGCTCTATATATTTCTCTAGCACTATTAGCGCCTGTACTGATAATTGCAAATGCCCAACAAATAGCCGAAAAACTATACA
>DCAJ01000024.1:4038-6030 GCA_002311455.1 Anaerolineales bacterium UBA1136
TACACAGCGTACTCAATATTTTGTCACCAAAACGCCTACAAATCATGGTATTTATACCCAAGCCCAAACTTGCCTGGTTTCACCCTATCCTCGTCGTTCAACAACCTTTATAAAAGACCATTAGGCACCTTCCTAGAATCAAGAGAGTTCATTGGCTCAGTGGAGTTAGGCTGGAAGACAGCATTATGCCATCGATGCACAGCAATCTACCTAGGGGTTTTCACAGCTAGCCTGATGTACCATATACTAAAAACACGACGTTTACATATACCGATCTTGCATCCATATATATATCTTGCTGGAGGTCTATTGCCCATTTCCATCCACACCCTTGTTGCACCTCAATCAGCACTTTCATTTCTCCATTTTCCTGTCATTGACCCGTATATAATACGAACAATAACTGGCGGATTATTCGGGGTGATGAGTATTTGGTTTGCATTTCCGGAAATAGACCGCTACTTCCAAAGATATATATCGAAATACTCTAAATCAGGGTTATCCAGTCGATAAATTAACAACCATGATATCTCACACTTCTAATAAAATACGCTACTTTACGTTCGAAACAATTACAAACAGCGAGATTGTACATGCTGTCTTAGGTCGATCTGGAGGCGTCAGTCCTTATCCTTACGAGAGTCTAAACATGAGCACAAGTACTGGTGACACAAGGGGTAACGTAGACACCAATATAAGCCGTGCTTACAACGCATTAAATATCCCGATAGAAACTCTCAATACTGTTCATCAAGTGCACGGTGTACGTACCATTACTGTTGACGACAAATATCTCTATAATTCCACAAAAGCTGATGGATTAATTACACAAACGCCCGGTACATCCCTATTCATGAAGTTCGCGGACTGCGCACCACTAATGCTGTATGATCCATGTACCCATGCAATAGGATTGGGGCATGCCGGTTGGAGAGGCACCTTAGCTGGTATCGCAAGCTCAATGATAGAGGCCATGCAGACACAATTTGGATGCAAGCCAGACAATATACAGGCAGCTATCGGACCATGCATAACTGCTGACAACTACATTGTAGGCCAGGATGTAGCCAACCCATTCCTAGACACATACGCGGACATAGATGACATAGTTTCATATATAAATGGCAAATTTTATCTTGACCTCGTTAAAGCGAACATACATTCGTTAACTATATCTGGTGTACAATCTATCGAAACTAGCGGATTATGCACAGTCCACGACAATGCTCACTTCTACTCTCACCGAGCTGAAGGTAGATACACAGGTAGATTTGGCGCCCTCATATCACTATAATGATACAAATACCCACGACCAATGCGCAATCCAGTAACTCCAATCATTCCATAAAGTCGTCGTATCATGCTGTACAAGAGCAGATAGACAAGACCGCGCACGCATCAGGGCGATTACCCGAACACATAACTCTAGTTGTGGTCACAAAAAATCAACCGCTCACGGCAATACAAACTTTATACAACCTCGGTCATAGACATTTTGGCGAAAATAGAATTGAAGAGGCGTCAGGCAAAATTACGAGCATGACTACCACAACTCAGCCACTTCATGAACCCATAACATGGCACATGATAGGTCACATACAAAGTCGCAAAGCGCACGCCGCAGTTCAACTATTTGACCAGTTGCATTCTATTGATAGCATTAAACTTGCCAACCGCTTGTCTAGATTTGCCGTTGAGGAAAATCGAATAGCATCAATATTATTACAATGCAATATATCAGGTGAATCAACCAAATCCGGCTTTGCCACTAACAACGCTGCCCCTAACACACATCAATGGTCTGAACTCGTAAAGTCTATATCCACAATTAGCATATTAACTAATCTCAGAATAACAGGTCTTATGACGATGGCTCCCATCGCAAGTAACCCAGAGAATTCCAGACCCGTGTTTCACGATCTAAGATTACTAAGTGACCAGATATCCCATCGCTTCCCTGAATTAACAATCAGTCATTTATCGATGGGTATG
>DCAJ01000024.1:6089-13183 GCA_002311455.1 Anaerolineales bacterium UBA1136
GGGTATGAGTATTGATTATGCTGTAGCAATTCAAGAAGGTGCTACAATGGTAAGAGTTGGAACTTCAATATTTGGATAAACTATCTTAATTAGTAAAGCACAATACTAAGGAACCATTATGGAAGAAATACTGATTAGACCAATTGGATTAATTTTCTCACTAGTACAGTTTGCGATACTAGGGCGAGTACTATTATCATGGCTCCGCACTGATAATTCTCACCCAGCCGTACGATTACTATACGACCTAACCGACCCAATCCTCCAACCAATTCGTAATTTAATGTCAGGTATGGGAGGAGGAATGTTCGATTTTAGTCCGATAATAGCGCTGCTACTCCTAAATGTTCTAGAAGGGCTGATCAAATACATAATACGAGGACTATTCTAGGTGGTGCCTAAACTCAAGACTGACATATCCTTATACATAAAGCTATCACCATCATCTAAGACAAATAGAATTGTTGTCAAATATCTGATGGAGCACTAAAGGTACACGTCAATGTACCAGCAAAAAACGGTAAAGCAAAATCAGCGCTACGCGCATTGCTAGCAGATACACCTAAAACTAGTACGCACAATGTCAAACTAACAAAGGGAGAAAAGTCTCAGCACAAAATTTATCAATCCTAGATGCCCGCAGTCTAAATATGGTTCATCTTCATATCAATAGATAACCGACAAAGTGCCATTACTTGACATAAAGAAATCGATTGCAGTTGTCACAATTCACCATAGTATCACCACCACGCGCCGCCTGGATACTTGCAGTAGACACACCCATACCACACCCAGAGCACATTCCATCATTCACTAATACCACGGCTACACCTCGATATTTCGTGCGCGCGTTATTGTAATTTCCAAGTACCTCTACCGGAATAGAATTCAACGCTACCTCGCGTTCAGCAGCCAGCTTTACAGTATCATTTGACAAACTTTTGCTCTCTAGCCTCAGTTCTTCCTGGAGAACTCCACGCTCGTCGACAACTGTATCGTATTGTCTAACTACCTCCTCGAGAGCGTCCTTACAATCCTCCTCCACGATCATTGCGTTAAGCTTCTTGTCCTCCAGCTCCATTATCCGGCGGGTAAGAGCATCACCCTGATCCTGTAGATCTTTCAGCTCCTTTGGGTTAGTGACAGTGCCACTATACAATCTCTTTTCCCCACTCTCGTGTTTGCTAGTGACGATATCTATCTCGCCCTGTACAGCAGTGCATTCCTGGGATGCGGACCGCATAGTATCTGTAGCCTTATCGAGATCTTCGGACGCTTGTTCCACAACACGTCTATCAGCAAGAATTATTTCAATCCGCCGAATACGTTCATTGTTTCGATCAATTTTAGTATCAATTTGCTGTAATATATATATGCTAACTACTGTACTCATGGTAGCATCGATTATAACACCCCAGTGTATAATCAAGTCGGTACCTACAGAGGATAGTCTTTCACAACAATACCAACCGCACTTACGTTCAACACAAAATATTAACCCTTGCGAAATTACATACTCTTATCAGTATTTATGTCAGGAATGACAACGCTCGCAGCGGAGGTGTCTGCGTTCAGGCTCGTTGGGAATATATTTGGAACATCTAACATTGTATGGTCGAGCATAATCGGCCTCATGCTACTCTACCTATCTATTGGTTACTACATTGGAGGAACATTAGCAGACAAAACACCTAGCACAATAAAATATTTTAATCTGATTTGCTGGGCTGCCTTCACAACATCACTAATACCGCTGATATCAAGGCCAATATTATTGTACGCGGCTACTGCGTTGGCAGCCTTAGACGCCCCTATTGTTGCGGGAGCATTTGCTGGCACTATGCTTATCTTTGCAATACCGATAACACTCTTAGGGTGCACATCACCATTTGCAATAAGACTACTAACTACACAAACTTCTGAAGCCGGCTCTGTGGCAGGCCGCGTATATGCTCTATCTACCATCGGATCGATCCTTGGATCGTTCTTGCCAGTTTTAGTCACCATACCATTAGTCGGAACTCGATACACGTACCTAATCTTTTCCGGACTATTACTTCTTACATCACTTATCGGAATTTGGAGATACTCACCCCGACAAAGTATTCATAAGACTACATGGATATGCTTAGTATTTCTAATCACAACCTATCTATGCTCGCAGGGTAACATTAGACCAGTCGACGGTCTAATACATGAGAAGGAATCGCCCTACAACCTAATACAGGTGGTACAGCGTAACGAAACACGTTATCTTTTGCTTAACGAAGCCCAGGGGGTCCATTCAATTTACGATCCTAGCACTCTTTATACGGGCGGTAGCTGGGATTATTTCCTTTCTATACCTTTCTTCAACAAATCGCCTCATCCACCATCTCAAGTAGATAATATAGTAGTCATAGGACTGGCCGCAGGCACAATATCTAATCAATACACAAGTGTCTACGGAGGTATACCTATTGTCGGCATAGAAATAGATGGAGATATTCTTGATGCCGGACGTAAATATTTTAACATGGACAGCTCCAATTTATCGACTATAACAGCAGATGGCAGATTAGCCCTTCGATACCTACATGGAGACTATTCCGTAATTGCTGTAGATGCCTATAGGCTCCCATATATCCCCTGGCACCTTACCACGCAGGAATTCTTTATAGAGACTAAATCCCATCTCACCAAGACAGGTGTGCTTGCAATTAATGTCGGACGCACACATACTGATCGACGCCTAGTCGACGCCCTCGCGGCCACCTTGCTCTCAGTCTATCCTACTGTGCATACGATAGATGTACCAAATACATTCAATTCAATACTAGTGGCAACTGTCTCACCGACTTCCTCAAGCAATTTGAAAGCAAACCTGAATATTTTACCTGCAAATACCCACCCGTTACTCAAGACAATGTTACAAAAAACAATAGACAACCTTGCGCAATCTAACCCAAGCAATATTATATTCACGGACGATCGTGCGCCAGTAGAGCAACTAACAGA
This sequence comes from Anaerolineales bacterium UBA1136, assembly GCA_002311455.1. Lineage (GTDB taxonomy): Bacteria > Chloroflexota > Anaerolineae > Anaerolineales > UBA11657 > UBA11657. Next base: position 9,087 of record DCAJ01000024.1, read on the forward strand.
TTCTATCCTGCTTAGATACCTCTTAAAATAAAAGTCAGCACCACTTATTGCGACCAATCCAGAACTGTAATCTTTACGGCATATATCTATCAAACCAGTGTATCTACGTCTATTATTGGGACACCACATCCATCAGCTCATCAAATGATAACCTAGATTCATTATAGAATATCAACACAAGTGGATGATCGTAAACGGTAAAACTCTCATCTGACACACTTGATCTATGGAGGACATCACCATAGATTTCACTCTCAGCAAAATCAATACCCAAGGACATAATCGGATCGCCTCTCAGAGACCGCCCTGCAACCATCGGGTATCGCGTCTCTCCGAATACCAACTTATACCCAAGAGTCCCATCAAACAAACTGCTGTAGTATCTTGTGCTATAAGGAAACAATGATAAGTTTTTATACACTGGCCCATAATTCCTATTGCTTGCCAAAATAATATAGTCACCATTTTCCACTTCGCGCATGATAGACTTCAATTTATCTCTGGTGTCAGGCAAATTGACTAATTCTAATGTGCGCGCTTCAAAACTATCGTAATATAAGCTCTCACCCTTGTACTTATCTGCTCTCAAGGGCAAAGGGTGGTCCCATTTCTCTACCAACATGTTACTGCCTCTATCCGCGTTCGCATAAATCCACTCAGACGCCGTAATCCAGGGATGAGGTTTTTCGTACATATCCATAAACCCCACTGCATAGATTCCAGTTGTTCCTAGAACGAGAAAGATTAAAGTAAAACCACCAGCAATATTTTTTTTAGCAATCCATATCAACAACGATGCAGCATATACAATCTGCAGAGGTAATATAGGTAACATATAGCGCGGATATTTGACGTACAGCCCTCCTATTAGCACGAAATATGATAGTACCCAACTCAGCACCACTAACTTATGCGCTTCTCTGCAACTTATAGGTTTAGTACGCATTTCCGACAACACTTTAATGGCGGCGAATCCGGTTCCGCAATATATGGTGACCGTCAAGGGCCATCCAAGTGTCCATCGACCTTGCTCAATAATTTGATATACATACGGAACTGAACCCCTATACTGCAGCACGAATGGCCACTCCAGTAATCCTCTCGCCATATAAGATTGTAATATTATATTATCAACATACTCTTGCCACTCAATAATGGCATACGGACTACTTATGCCAAACGCAAGTGCTGCGTATACTATTGGCATCAACCAGTACACAAATATATTACGCCATATTCCTTTTCTGTCATGAGCCCAAAGTATTTGCGAGCACACTACCGCCGCCAGTGCTGGTACTGCTAGAAGAACAGCGGTTGCTTTCACTCCAACAGATAAACCTATACAGATTCCCGCAAAATACAAATGCTTTGCTTTACCTGACTCGATATATACAATCAACGCCCAGAGAGCTACAACCACAGATGTAGCCAGCAGAGCATCAAAAGTGCCAAAACGCGCTTGCTGAATAAATTGAACCGACACTGCAAATAAACCTGCGGCCAGCAACCCGCACCAACCACCATACATCTTACGGCCTATTAGGTACACCAATACTAGCGTTAGACAATCTGCAGCTACAGAGACCCACCGGCTTACCAGAGTAATTTGATCAATTTCTAACCTGTTTCCAACCTGAAGCAGATGATTGACTACCTCGCTATCAAATTGCTCAGTAACATAACCACCCATATACTCTAAAATCTTTGCAATACCAACCGTAATATATAGAGGGAAATGTCCGTAAGCAAAGAGCCTAGACTCGCCTTGTGGAATCTCGATACCTACAGTAGTTCTATTATTAGGCCAGACGAATGGATTCAGATTCGACAGATCAATAATACCTCTACTATCTTCATCGTGAAACTCAATACTGGTGCCTACTAAATTTATGTACCTCTCGTCTGGGTGAGTGTGGTGCAGTCCATCCCAATCAATGTGCGACCCCCTAAGCCACGCACCAAACACAATAACCAGCGCAAGGAGTAAGTAGCACTGGCTATCTGTTATACGTCTAAAGCTATAACGCTTGAGTGGTGATCTAATCACGCTTCGAGAATATCGACTGGTCCTTCATCATTAGAAGATATACGCACTTCTTCATGATAGGAACGATCAGTATTGACCGTCCACACATCATTTTCCTGCCCTGAAATTGCAGCGTCTACTGCCATAATTGCAGTTAGCATCGAATGGTCTTGATTATTATACTTATGCAATCCATTCCTACCTATTGTATGGAAATTAGTAAGGCCAGTTAGCCATTCTTTTATGGTGTCCAATAAGGGACCATAGTGCGCATCATACACCGGGTAAGCCTTTTGCTGCCTCATAACCACACCATCCACTACATTTTTCTTGTAGGCCAACCCAATTTTTTGTATTTCCACTGTACCCAATTCCACCAATTCCCTATCTGACATATTCCATAGTCCGTCGCCCTCATTGCAAAAATACTCAAGCCCAAGACTTGTAGTGTCATTACCAGGCACCATTTCACTACTCCAATTCTTAAAATTTTGTATGCGACCTATCTTAACGTCAGGGCTATGAATGTACACCCAGTTATCGTCGAAAACATCGGCAATATCAACAATCAGAACAACTGTTATGAAATCTCTGTAGCGTAAGCCGCCAGCCGCCTTAACCACATCTAGAGGAGGAGCGGGATCAAATCGATCAATCAAATCATTTAATGCCATTGTGGAAAAGAAGTCAGTACCTTCCACATATTGGATACCATCCGGGCCATCAACCTCTACGGCTATCACCATGTTCTTTTCCCATATAATACGCACCGCTTCAGTTCCCAGGTCTACACGCCCTCCTTTATCTTCGATAAGTTCAGCAACCTTCTCCCACATCATACCTGGACCGCGCACAGGGTAATAGAACTCTTTAATTAAAGTCTTAATTACGTCACCGCGCGGAGGAAATAAGGCATTCTTGATAGCTGCCGCCAATGTTAGTCCCTTTATCCGTTGAGCAGCCCATTCAGCCGAAATCTCAGTGCATTTGATTCCCCACACTTTCTCCGTGTAAGTCTTGAAAAATATCTCATAAAGCCTTCTACCGAATCTATTTACCACCCACTCCTCAAAGCTTTGCTCTTGTTTATACGGAAACATTTGAGCCCTAATATAACTAGCAACTATTCGCATACTCTCCCACAATCCAAGCCCACTAAGAGCGTTGTACAACCTCAGTGGATAGTCGAAAAATATTCCTCGATATAATATCCTTGACTTACGCGGCCGAACTACAAAATCTTCTTGAAGCCACTCATGCCACAAAGCCTCAACCTCGGGAACCATAGTGAAAAACCTGTGTCCACCAATATCAAACCTGTAACCCTTATGCTCCTCAGTTCTAGCTATTCCGCCGACTAAACTATACTTCTCAAAGACGGTGACATCTAGACCGTTTTTTACTAACTCCCAGGCAGCTGTTAGCCCGGCTGGGCCTGCTCCAATAATTACACCCATTCGCTTGCCCATACTTAGTCCCTTACACTTAGCACAGCCATAAATGCATCCTGTGGTATCTCTACATTTCCCACCATTTTTAGCCTCTTCCTACCTTCTTTTTGGCGAGCTAATAGCTTTTTCTTCCTCGTTATATCACCGCCATAACATTTCGCAAGAACATCTTTGCGTAACGCCTTTATGTTTGCTCTTGAGATAATGCGACCACCTGCAGCCGCTTGTATAGCTACTGGATATAGCTGTCGAGGTATAAGACCCTTGAGCTTAGTAATAAGTCGCTGGCCAGTCATATACGCATCATCACGATGCACTATCATTGCCAATGCATCGACTGGTTGTTCATTGACGAGAATCGATAATTTCACGAGGTCACCAGCTTGATAGCAATCGAATTGATAATCGAGGGACCCATATCCACGGGTACTTGATTTTAATTTATCAAAAAAGTCCACAATCAGCTCAGATAGCGGCATCCTGAATACAAGCATGAGCCGACCCCCCCCAGAATGTTGCTCTTCAATAAACACTCCTCTACGCTTTATTGCCAGTTCCATCACCACACCATAATACGAAGACGGAAAGTACAAGTTGACGATCATCCAAGGCTCTCGGAT
>DCAJ01000082.1:0-3329 GCA_002311455.1 Anaerolineales bacterium UBA1136
CATTCGGATCTACTGCTACACAGTTCAAATACCAATAACTCCAATCGCAGACGATGTGGTCTAACTTTACGCTACTGTACTCCTGATGTTCGAGGTCATTTGCATTGGAATGAAGAAGGAATTGTAGTTAGTGGCAAAGACAGATCAGGACATTGGGCGAATCCAGTTCGAACTCAAAATGACTGAATCATACCTGCTTTTTGATTCTTAATTGGATAAATTTCTACAGACCTTTCTGCATACCATANNATCAAAAGTCTCGTTTGCCCCTACGAATGTGGGGGCACTTTTATTATCAGCCCATTCTATACCATCAAACCATTTAGATCAAGACCTTTCTACCTGCATAACAATATACACCTTCAAAATAAAGATTCAATAGATTGAAATTCTACAAGATATGTATCTCGACTTGAAAAGCTTGTCTGCTTAGCATCTCCTGAGATTTTTAAAACGTTTGACTTTCATTTTCAGCCTGCGATATAATCATGCTGTCAGGCAAGATACCACCTACGCAATGTACTGGATGCTCCGTGAGAAAAACTGCCCTTTACGAACAACATAAGCTGCTCAGTGCGAGCTTTGAGCAGATGTATGACGGTTGGTCCTTAGTTTCCCACTATAACGACTCAGCACAGGAGCATCTTGCTGTTCGAAATGGTATTGGTATCATTGACGTATCACATCGAGGGAGGTTACGGTTAACAGGTACAGAACGAGCAGAATATCTTCATCGCATTGTGTCAAATGAAGTAACTCAGCTCCCGTCTGGAAGCGGAAATTACGCGATGATCCTTACCAATCGAGGAAAAATAATCGCTGATATGGATGTAATCGTTGCTGAGGATTACATTGACCTCATCACCAATGCGGTAACCAAGGAAGTCCTGTATCAGAATCTGGACAAATACCTGATTGCTGACGATGTCGAAATCACTGACATTACCGCAGAAACAGGTATTATTTTAATTTCCGGTACGAATTCGGAATTGTTCATTAAAGAACTTCTTGAAGCTGATGTTGGTAATCTAGAAGAGTACCAAAGTATAGATGGGAAAATCGCAGGTCTATCAGTGAAATGTGTATGCGGGTTAGAAACTGGGGAAATTGGATTTCAATTGCACGTTAATTCAACATCGGAGCTTTCGGATCTATGGCGGATCCTGATGACTGAAAGGAGAGATTTTGAGGTCATTCCGGTTGGCCTAAAAGCTTTAAATTCACTTCGGATAGAGGCAGGAATCCCTCGATTTGGGAATGAGCTTGATGATTCTATTATTCCGCTTGAAGCAGAGTTGGAAAAAGCAATTGATTTCGAGAAAGGGTGTTACATCGGTCAAGAAATTATTGCCAGAATGAAATATCGTGGTCATACAAACCGTCTGTTACGCGGAATTGAAATTGATTCCGAGGATCTGCCAAATGAGAAAACAGCAATCTATAGTGGAGAAAAGCAGATTGGTTATGTTACTAGCGCGGTTAAATCTCCAACTTTAAATAAAGTTATTGCCCTTGGTTATGTCCGGACAGCTTTTACCGAGCATGGTAGCGAGGTGAAAATTAAAACCGAAAATGGATGGGTAAATGCAACAGTTTCGTCATTGCCTTTTTATTGAAAAAGCATGATCTCATTCAACAGTTAATAGACCTCTTGCATAAGTCCAAGAGACAGAAGTGAAGAGGCTTTTGAGTTCATATATACCAAAGAATTTAGCGGTCTCTCAGCTAGAAATATAGCAGATTTTACTATTTGTGCAAGAGGTCTATTAGATAGTACCTGTAATTTCTTCATTTTTTCTTATACGCAGTAGTCTTTTCCACCATGATTCATTTCTAGAATCAAGTAATTGTTGTTGTATCTTGTTAAGCGTCTGAGTGAGACTAATTATTATAGTCTGGTTTCTAGTTATAACTTCATTCCTCTCACTTAGTTCATTTTGTAGGACTCTGTTTTGAGACTCATGTGGCTCAACTTGAGATTTCAGATAGTCAATCTGATTCCTTAGTTCTCCTATATATTCCTCTCTCATTTGTGTCAATTGTGTTTCATGTGACACCTCAACTGGAATCTGAACTAATTTCTTTTTTCCTTCCATTTTAGACTTTATTTCACCATTCTTTATTTTCCGAAATAAAGTTGATCTTAATATAGCAAGGACTTCCACCCCTTCACCAAGAGTGACCCACTGAAGTGTGTCATAGGCGTGTCACCATTGTTTCAAGTTTTGTTCATATATAGTTTTCAACGATACATGAGGTTTGAAAATTTCAGAAATTATAAGATAGATAGTAGAAGTAAATGAAAGGTTGGATCTTTTATCAAATCTTGCATTTTACAGGTAAACATTGACCAATAACCACCTCACCACTTATGTAAATCAGGAGAAGCAACTACAACCCCTCCTGACCCACAATCCATCCTAAGCTACCTGCTCGGCTTCTTCCTGTAGTACAACTGTATAGTCCACAGCCTTCTGAGCCAATGAACTAGCACTAAAGACCAGCTTCTTATCATCATTTAGTGCCCTTAACCAACTGTTAAGGTACTTGGCACTCTCTTCCTTGGGATATGCTATCACTCCCAAATGCAGACAATGGAATATGGCGCCTAGCTCTGCTACCAGTTCCTCAATGGCATACTGCTTATCACCGAACTTTCTGCCTATCTCCCTGTTGCAGCGGCTATGCCTATCTGTCCAGTGTGTCAGCTCATGGAATAGGGTACTGTAGTACGGTACTGGTGAACTGTCCGAGAGCTGGCATGCCTATATAGTCCTCAGAAGGACTATAGTAAGCTCTATCAAGCCCAGGCTGCATCTTCGGCACCAGTATGCCTGAAATAGTTTTCTGCTTGCTTGTTCCTATGATTGTCTCCAGTAACATTAGACACCTCTATTGGATAACCTGTCACCCGTTCAGCAGCAAAGACACTATAGGACCGTATCACCATATAACTCTTCTCTTCCGTACGACCGTCCGGACGTACAGTTTCTTTGGTAATGGGTTTGAAGAAGGCTATACCAGTAGACTTCTGTCCTTTGCAGACCGGATGACCTAAATGTTTCCATTGCTTGAATGTACCCCATATGCCTGAGGGGTAAGGGGTCGACCCTAATATCAAAGTGTTGACACCACGGTACAGCTTGTCAGTGACTACGTTACGACTGCCATTAACTTGCCAAGGTTGACACCAATCAGTACCAGCAGTTTCCAGCATCTTAACTACTGCCTTGGCAGCCTGATCATAGATGGTTGATTGAGACATGATTCTCCTCCTTAGTATGGATATAGAAATGCCCCAGCCATAGGTGTTACAGCCGGGGCACAAG
>DCAJ01000082.1:3469-3612 GCA_002311455.1 Anaerolineales bacterium UBA1136
AGCTGCACAATCGCTACATACTGTCCACCTTGACTCTGCTGAGTCTCCACCTTGACCTTCTCCAGCTGCTTAAGTTCAAAGATGTCAAGAGCACCAGCAAATGTGGGAACTAGAGGTGTATGGTAGAGTGGGTAGACCTTGCG
>DCAJ01000068.1:0-249 GCA_002311455.1 Anaerolineales bacterium UBA1136
TCCAGGCAATTTTAACCCCTGACTTACGAGGGTATAACTTCCCGCATTTCCATTACATTTGGTATTTTACTAGCCATGGCGCGGTTATTTTAGCAGTGATGTGGATGCTAATTATTGAGAAAGTAAGACCTACCTGGCATTCGTTGCGTAAGACTGTGCTGATAACCATTCTCTATGCTTGTATTGTTTATCCTGTAAACATGTTTACAGGTGGCAACTATATGCTTTTAATGCAGAAGCCTGCTGTAC
>DCAJ01000068.1:368-795 GCA_002311455.1 Anaerolineales bacterium UBA1136
TGCAGAAGCCTGCTGTACCTACACTTGCTGATTTCCTTGACGTCTGGCCAGGATATCTTTTTTGGTTACCAGTAGTTGCTGTGGTTGTTGCCACAGCCTGTTATCTTCCTTTTGCGATAGCTGACTCTCGTAGACGCTAATGGAAGATAGTCTTGATTAGGGGGAGTCATTGCCCAATCTACGTACATTTTATCCTCATCTTGGCTTAACGAATTACCTATTCCTAGTAATCGTAGAAATTCATCTCTAGCTTTTTTTATTGTGCTCAACCTTTTTTGGAAGGCGTGGTACATCTGAGATGTAATTCTGCATTGTGTTCACCTATTTCTCTAGAGCGAGTGCCAGTTCGATTTGTCTACCGATTAATAGGTTGATCCCCCACCATGCGGAGGGTCGGATATTCATCCAGCAGATAGATACAGCACTT
>DCAJ01000068.1:861-1251 GCA_002311455.1 Anaerolineales bacterium UBA1136
CCCGCCATTTTGGATCGTTGGTAGGTTCCCACAGATGATCGAACACCTCCTGCTATATTCTCTTAATCCACATACTATGTGCGTAATTAATCATGGTGTATGTTCCCTGTTATATAGTAAATTGCAAAATACCCCGCTAATATACACCTATTCTCGATAAGCCTACAAGTAGGGTGCTCATGATATAGCCTAAGAATAAGCACTTGTTGCTTATTCTTAGGCTATACTCTAAACTTCTGATCACTGAATAAGCAAAGGTCAATATGACCAAAATTCATGCGCTCACAGTCGAATCTATGAACGAGGAAAATTTTGAACCATTTGGTGAACTATGGTATGTAACTGACAAGGCTTCTGACCATCGCATTATTTCCGCAACCTCATACAGCC
>DCAJ01000068.1:1285-3253 GCA_002311455.1 Anaerolineales bacterium UBA1136
ATTCGACCAGCTCGAACGACATTTTGGGGTTACACAGAGTTTTGTTCAATTGTCCGGAGGAGCATCTATAGTATGTGTGGCAGTCCCGACCGATCCAGATAACCTCTATGATATTCCATCACCCGAAGGTGTACGTGCTTTCCTGATAGATCCCGCGATAGGATACTGTTTTAGGCGGGGCACCTGGCATTCTCTTGATAGATACATTCTGGATCAGGATGGGGCGACATTTCTGATTCTCAACTCAAACCCTAATCCGACCCAGATGGTCAACTATCAGACCGGATCTGGATTCTTCTCAACTGATCTTGACGTGGATCAGAATCCTCAAATTCTAAAATACAAAAATATATCTGATATAGAATTCGAAATCGAAGACGGATTCAAGTGATCTGGTGGCATGCTGTCACTAAGCCGCCAGTATAATTCGTGTAGTGTAAGTATGCTGTTAAGAACAGTCATCCAAATTTGCCTGAACTAATGTCCAATGATCTAGTGTGTTACAAACGTAGAGGGTAGCATTGACAAAATTTATTGTAGGAACCGGCGAACACATTTATGAAATTGAACATCCTTTTGGGACTCTCTCTTTGGGTCTGTCTTGGGGAAACACGTCCCATGTGTCTACTGATTCATCAGGCAAAGTTTATGTTTATCAGCGCAAAGATCCGCCGATATTAATATTTGGAGGTGAAGGTCACCTCTTAGGATCTTGGGGTGACGGTCAACTAATGGATGCTCACGGAATATTTATGACACCTAATGACGAAGTATTTGTCTGTGATCGAGATGCCCATCAGGTAGTAAAATACGACCTACAAGGAAACCTCCTTTTGAAATTAGGTCGCCGAGACAAACCGGCACTTCAAAAACCTTTCAATCATCCTGCCGATATTGCCGTATCAATGGACGGCGACATTTTTGTGGCAGATGGCTATGCTAACTCCTGCATCCACCATTTTTCTTCCAATGGGACTCACATAAAATCATGGGGATCATGGGGTAGTGGCCCAGGACAATTCATCACTCCGCATGGCATATGGGTAGTAAACGATCGTGTTTATGTTTGTGACCGTGAGAATAATCGTGTGCAAATCTTCGACACAAACGCAGTGTACATAACGGAATGGACTGGTTTCTTTCACCCGATGGACATTTTCATCAATAGCGAAAATGTCGCATTTGTTACCGATCAAGTACCTGGAATGACGATACTAGATCTTGAGGGCAAATTGATCACACGGATTCGTACACCATTCAACGCACATGGCGTCTGGGTTGACATCCACGGCAATATATACTCAGCGGGTAACGAAGAGTTAGTAACCAAATACAGAAAACTCTAATCTGTTTTGAATCAAATGATACCTATGTAATGGATTAGTCTCAACTACGATCATGAGTTTATTTATGAAAAACCATAATTTTTTGAGTAGTTCTCCCGTTTGTAGTATTGCTATTTGCTATAGTTGGGTGTCAATTATGGCCGAACCAAAGTGTTGAGTCGGAACATTTCGATACCTGGAATGCTCCGTTAGTGAACTTAGAATCAGAGTTGATAGAGAGTAAGAGTTCGTCAGAAGTTGACTCTGTAGAATCAAATTCTCGAATGGTAATTTACTCTGCTGATATGACTGTTGCGGTAGAGGATCCAATAGGTAGTATGGGATTTGTATCTAGGCTTCAATACTGTGATTTGTATTTAGCGAGGGTAATAAAAGGCAAGCGAGCTTGGCGTGGTGACGATCGCAAAATTTATCGAAGATATGGGTGGATATTATGAGTATTGTTAATGATTTAGAGAGAGTGCTTGTTTCTGAAGAAGAAATCAATAGTCGCATATCTGAATTGGCTGATAAGATTAGTCGTGATTATTCTGAAGTGGAATCTTTGCTATTAATTAGTATTCTACGAGGAGCTTTTATTTTTACTGCAGATTTGGCTCGGCAGCTTACGGTTAAACACTCT
>DCAJ01000068.1:3333-3702 GCA_002311455.1 Anaerolineales bacterium UBA1136
CTTACGGTCAAACACTCTGTTGACTTTATCGCGGTAGCAAGTTACCAAAAAAGCACTTCTAGTGGTGAGGTTCGTATGATTTCGGATCTTCGCCAATCTATAGAAGGTAGACATGTTCTGATTGTTGAAGATATCGTAGATAGTGGCATGACTCTTGAATATTTGTCAGGTCTATTGCGCGAGCGTAACCCAGCATCAGTGAAAAGCTGTGTGATGGTTGCTAAGAAAGGCGCCGAATCCACTGGGTCTGGTCTTGGAATCGATTATCTGGGATTTGTGATCCCAGATGTCTGGGTAATTGGCTACGGCTTAGACTACGACGATCAATATCGTACTCTCCCATATATTGCTGAGCTTAAATCTGGGATT
>DCAJ01000068.1:3798-4443 GCA_002311455.1 Anaerolineales bacterium UBA1136
GAAAATAATGAAGGTTAGGAGTACGTGTTGTAGTTCATCATATAGGCGACGGAGAGTGACCTAATGCCCGAGAAAATCATATATGATACGGACATAGGGTGGATGAATGACGATTGTATGGCTGCCATATTTGCTTTGAAATCTCCAAGCATAGAAGTACTCGGAATAACACCGATAATGGGTAACTTTGATCTAGATTACGAGATGGTATGTACTCTGCGCTTGTTAGAACTTCTTGATAATGAACATATTCCGGTGTGTCGTGGATTTGACCGTCCATTGATACATGAACGTAGCGACTATGCAGACAGAGTATGGGGCCGCTGGGCACTGCATCAAACAGTTGAAGACATACCTCCCGGAATGCCGGAGTTAAAGGCAGACATCAGGCATGCTGCTAATTTTATAGGTGAGACTGTCCTTGCCTATCCAGGTGAGGTGAGTATTGTGGCAGTGGGACCGCTAACAAATGTGGCGGTGGCAGTTCGGATGTATCCTGAGATAGTGGATAAAGTGAAGGAGGTCGTCATCATGGGAGGGGCCATAGGTCGATTGCCTAGGGGTGAAGGGAATATCACACCTTCGGCAGAATTTAATTTTTGGGTTGATCCTGAATCTGCGCAAATTGTTTTGTATTCAGGAGCA
>DCAJ01000042.1:0-6192 GCA_002311455.1 Anaerolineales bacterium UBA1136
ACATCGAACCCGAAGCGAGCTTGGTGTCCGTCTCGGTATCAAACTTTTACCAAACAAAGCTCAACTGCGTGCTTGTATGTGCTATCAGTTAGCATCTTCACTCCAATACCTAAACGCTGTAGAAATTCCATCTTAAATCGTTGTTTTCATGAGCTATAGATAACAAACCGTTTACTTCATCGATGTATTGATCTAGATTGTGATACAGTGTTTCTAGCTAGCTAAAAGCTATCGGTCGATGATAAGTTTCTCTGGCAATCCGCTCATATCCACTGTGGCTTTATATTCCAAGTGGCTGAGATAGTTGACCCTATCTTTAACCTTTGGTACTACATGTTCTCCATACCGCTTGCGTAGAGTGGATAATCTATTCTTAACTACATCTTTAGATGCATAGGCGTACTTTTTCGCTAGTTCCCTCATGCTGTGACCGAAGACCCAATCATATATCAGTCTCTTGGTTTTAGCGTCTGCATCAATCTTGTCCCACGGCTTCTCCTCATATTCGTATGGATGGAATATGCCTACCTTATGGTCTGCATCCACCTTCAGTTTTGCAGTTATTACAGCATCCCTAAGCACCATCATTAATTCCTCATTTTCGTAGTGGGCTGGTACTATACCGTATGCAAGAGCTACACTATTTGCATTCACTGGGCGATATGTAAGAGTGCCTATATGGAATTCACTCCGAACCTCGCCAATATATATTTTCCAGTGGTAAACACCAACAAATTGTTGTCGTTCAAATTCTATTATCTGATTCATTAGCAATCCGGCAGTTATAGATGAATCAATAGATTTATCATCTAGTTCTGCCCATCCCATCCTACTACTGGTATAGAATTCAGCAGCCGTACTCGGTACTAGTTGTTCAAGCTGAGCATCGCTTGGCACTTTCGGTTTCTTAGCCATATCTATACTATACACCCACTGCTGAGGGTCATTTCAACAATTCCATATCGCGTGCTTCTGGGTCAAAGCCTTCGGGAAACCTTGTGGTAGGGTCGTACTTAGCCCTACTAAGGTCAGCCCCTTTTAGGTTAGTCTCACGCAGGTAAGCGTTACTTAGGTCAAGACCTTCTAGGTCTGAGTTTTCTAGCTTGTGGGCTATTTCCAGTACTTCCTCTCGTGTGAAGTCAGCCATATATGTACTATACACCTGTACCCAGCAAATCGGCAAGCATGCTTTGTTCTAGCTGATCCTGTGAGCAATGCAGGTACATTTCAGTAACAGTCACTGTCGAATGCCCTAAGAGCTTGCCTACAGTGTAGATACCACCTATTGTTTCAGTATCAAACAGCATCCTAGTAGCAAAACCATTCCGCATGCAGTGGGGGGTGCTGTTTTTCAGGTGCTATGCCTGCTTCTATAGCTAACTTTTTGAACCTAGCCTGTATAGCCCGAGTTGAAATAGTACGCTGACCATCTAACGTTAAGAATAGTGAGCCTTCAGTGCGATCTGCTACATATGTAGCGATAGTTGCATAAGCCTCACTACTAATAGGAAGGGTACGAGCCTTGTTGCCTTTGCCACGTACCATTAGAGCATGTAAACCATTGCCATTGGGTGGGGCGATATCGTTGATTTCTAGGTTAGTAATTCCACCTATACGCAATTCGTAGGCAAGACACCAGAGTAAAGCTATATCCCGGGACAATTCTGCAGCATCTAACAAAACGCCTGTGTTTCATCTAGCGTTATGAACACTGGCGCTCGATTGCTAGCGGCTTTTGGTAGCCTTAATCCTGCGGCTGGATTCTTAGCGATGATACCTGTATCCAGTGCCCATGCAAAGAACAATTTGATCACCGCCAGATACCTATGCTGGGATGATGCGGCTAGATGTTGGATAGATTGCCTGTATGCCAGCAGATCAGCAGTGCTAACAGCTTCCATATCGTGTATATTATGGCTATCAGCCATCCAATCTGCAAAGTTACGCAGTTGGTAGTTGGTACTTGTAACAACGCTCTGTATTAGGTGATACCTGATTAGTAGGGAATAACTGGCCTGTAGTAGGGAGATTACTCATGATAACACCTACCTTTGATTTACTTCGGTTACGGTATGGAGCACGTCCACCAAATGGGGTGCGTAATGGATAGGTTAACCATCTAGTGAATATTATGCTTGGACGTGGTATATTTGTGTCCGATGATGTGTGCAATGTTTTTCTTATGATTATCGAGTACATGATTTTGGCGTTTCTATCTGATCAAATTAAGATAATATTATGAGGTAGGGATTTGTGAATATAATATTGGCACTTGAAAACTCAAATATTATGCAGTAAAATGGCCCGTTGTCAATAATTAATGAGGTTATATAACATTGATATCTGTTGAAGGCTTGACCAAAAGTTACGGTGAAATACGCGCGCTCCAAGGAGTGAAGTTTCAAGTCGAGCGGGGTGAGATTGTTGGTTTACTTGGTCCTAACGGTGCAGGTAAATCAACTGCTATCAAATGTCTTACTGGATATCTTCATCCTGATGAAGGATCTGTGCATGTTGATGGAATAAATGTGCTTGAGTCCCCGATTGAAGCACAGTCCTGTATAGGATATTTGCCAGAAAATACTCCACTCTATCCAGAAATGTCAGTACAAGCATATTTGCAAATGATTGCAGAACTGCGAGGTGTTCCAGAGAATATGTATGTTGAGAGACTTTCAGATGCTATTGTAGCAACTGGTCTCGTCGATCGTTTGACTCAGCCTATTGGCCAACTTAGCAAAGGATTGCGACAACGAGTAGGCTTAGCACAGGCAATCTTGCATAAACCACGATTGCTAATATTGGATGAACCTACAATAGGTCTAGATCCTACTCAGATGGTCGAGATTCGTAATCTTATCAAGAGTCTGGCTGGGTCGAGTACTATTCTATTTTCATCTCATATTTTATCTGAGGTCGAAGCTGTTTGTGACCGAGTGATTATCCTTGTAAATGGTGAGATAAGAGCTGATGCTCGATTAGATGATATTGCTCAGACTTCAGATGCTACTTTAATTGTTGACAAGCAGGATCCTAATATAGAGAATTTACTTAGTGAACTTGATGGAGTACAACAAGTAAATTGTGTTTCTACTAATGATGGAAACTATTCTTATCAAATTGTTGGAGAGGCTGGGGTCGACTTGTGTCCGAGTGTATATGATCTTGCTCGTAAGGAAGAATGGCCTCTAAGGGAATTGCGAAAGGATGTACGCACTCTTGAAACTGTATTTAATGAACTGGTGGCAATCACTTAATAGGTGATTGAAATTCTGCATGAAGCAAATTTTGACTATTACTCGTAAAGAATTAAGTGGATATTTTGGTTCACCTATGGCGTTAATATTTGTAGGTGTATTTCTTACAGCTACATTATTCACCTTCTTCTGGGTAGACACGTTTTTTTCTCGTGGCATCGCTGATGTTCGTCCATTATTCAATTGGATGCCTTTGTTGATGATTTTCTTGGTTGCAACCTTGACAATGCGTCAGTGGAGCGAGGAACAAAAATCTGGGACGATGGAAATACTGTTGACATTGCCTGTAAACTCATTAAATTTAGTGGCCGGAAAATTCATTGGTGTCATGGCTTTAGTTTGCGTGGCTCTTGGTTTAACTTTTTTCTTGCCAATTACAGTGTGGTTATTGGGGGATTTAGATTGGGGTCCAGTAATCGGAGGGTATTTAGCTGCTGTGCTTCTTACGTCAGCATATGCGGCGATTGGATTATATGTATCTGCTCGTACTGATAATCAGTTGGTTGCATTAATAATGACGGTGATTGTGGGTAGTGTATTTTATATCATAGGATCTCGTGGTCTCACAGATTTCTTTGGCGGCAATATTTCTGACATATTGAGAGCTTTGGGATCTGGTGCTAGATTCGAGAGTATTGAGCGAGGTGTTATAGATTTACGTGATTTAGCATATTATCTGTCACTTACTGGAATATTTATTGCATTGAATGTCCTGGAACTAGAAAGGGGTAGATGGAGTACAGGGGATAACACTTTATTGATTAGAGTCAGACATAGTCTTATAGTTACAATGGTCGTTGTGAACTTGGTTCTGTTGAACGTTTGGCTATATCCTTTGCGAGGAATACGCGTTGATCTTACCGAAGGCAATGAGTATAGTTTGTCAGATGCTACTCGTGACATATTGTCCGCTGCTAGGGAACCATTATTAATTCGCGGTTATTTTAGTGAGAAAACACATC
Organism: Anaerolineales bacterium UBA1136; assembly: GCA_002311455.1. Lineage (GTDB taxonomy): Bacteria > Chloroflexota > Anaerolineae > Anaerolineales > UBA11657 > UBA11657. Next base: position 4,220 of record DCAJ01000042.1, read on the forward strand.
CGATGCTTGCACCCCTAGTTCCGCGAATACGCGACATGCTTCGGGAGTATGAAGTCGCTTCTGATGGCAATGTGATTGTGGAAATTGTAGATCCTATGCAAGATCCTGACAAAGAAGCCGAGGCTAACCAGACTTATGGCATTCGGCCTACTCCTTTACAGGCTGCGGATCGGTATGGAGCATCGGTTGTTAACGCTTATTTCGATATATTGATCAGATATGGCGATCAGCATATGGTGCTTAATTTTCAAGAGTTAATCGAGGTTGAGGGTAATCGTGCTGGGCAAGTCGATGTAAGATTTAGGAACTTGGAATATGATTTGACACGGTCTATAAAGAAAGTTATTTATGGATTTCAAAGTGTAGAATCGCTACTCGCTAGTCTAGATGAGTCAGCAAGATTGACACTTTATGTTACGCCTAACACATTGCCTGACGGACTTAGTGGGGCAATAGATGCTGTACGCACGGTGGCTGGCGATCTTGAGTCTATCTCTCCAGGTAAATTTGAGTTCGAACTAGTAGATGTAGAATCCAATAAAGACCCACAATATCGCCAGAAATTGTATGATCAATATGGTCTGCAAGGTATACCAGTGTCATTTTTCTCACCTGATGTGTATTACTTATATATGATAGTTCAGGTGGGAGATGAAGCAGAGTTACTATACCCTAGTGGTGACTTCAGCGAGGCTAGTGTGCGGACAGCACTAGAGGCATCTTTGAAGCGTTCCAGCACTGGTTTCCTGAAAGTTATTGGTATATGGACTCCTCCAGACGTCACTCAGCAGGCGGGTTTTGGGCAGCAGATGCCCTCCTTGAAGCAATACAACATGGTTTCTCAAGTGCTTAGTGAAAACTACACAGTCAGAAATCTGGGACTTACAGAAGGTTTTGTTCCTGCGGACATTGATCTGCTCGTAATAATAGCTCCTCAGGATATGAGTGATGTAGAGATCTACGCTGTAGACCAGTATTTTATGAGAGGAGGTCCTGTGGTAATATCCGCCGGTAATTTCGTTATGCTGCCTGATCCATACACTGGTGGGCTTGGACTAAAAGCAGTTAACAATGGTCTAAATGATATGCTTGCAAGTTATGGAGTCAATATATCTAAAACATTGATTTTGGATCCACAGAATGAGGCATTCCCCGTGCCTGTTATGAGGGAAATAGCTGGTGTACAAATACGTGAGATTCAGGCGATTGATTATCCATTTTTTGTTGATGTCAGATCGGATGGAATGAATGGAGAAAGTCCAATTCTGTCGAGCTTGCCTGCTTTGACGCTAAATTGGGCATCACCTATAGATGTAGGAGAGTTATCTGATACCAAACATGATGTGACAGTTTTATTGCAATCTAGCTTAGAATCATGGACATCAAGTGACACTAACATACAACCTAATAAGGATGAATATCCGGAGTTCGGTTTTCCCATAGGAGCTGATCGCAAACAGCATACTATAGCTGTATCTGTTGTGGGTGAATTTACTAGTTATTACGCGGACAAGCAGTCACCCTTGGAGAAAATTGATGACAATACTGGTGAGGTTATCAATCCTGACGCAGTAGGTGTTTTGGAGTCATCGGCGCCAGATTCCAGGCTTGTGGTTATTTCCAGTGCAGAATTCTTAAATGATACTGTGCTTGAACTATCTGCCAGTCTGTCGGGAGAAAGGTACTTGAATAGTCTCCAGTTTGCTCAGAACGTTGCTGATTGGTCCGTTGAAGATCAAGATTTGCTTAGTATAAGATCTGGTGGCATGAGTGCTAGGCCATTGGCTCCCTTATCAGAGCGGCAGCAGGTTATTTGGGAAACCACTAACTATGTTATGGCTTTCCTGGGTTTACTGTGGTTGAGTATAGCTTGGCGTGCTCGTCAAAAGAAAGAGGTTCCCATGCAATTACTTGACCTTAGAGACAAAGGGTAATATTTTGCCAAGATATTTTTCTATAGTCAGAACAGATAG
>DCAJ01000042.1:6229-7997 GCA_002311455.1 Anaerolineales bacterium UBA1136
GTCAGAACAGATAGAAATTTGCGATGGCTGACAGGATTGATACTTGCTCAGTTGTTACTGATATTTATTGTGTTTTGGCCTGCAGGATCTAAAACTAAAGGTGAGCTTTTGTTTGCTGGCCGTACAGCTGACGACATTGATGAATTGCGGCTTGTTGACGTTGAAGGCGATCATATGAGTTTGTCAAGGCGAGGAAATGATTGGGCAATGTCAGATGCAGACGATTTTTTCGTTAGTATTGACAAAGTTAGTCCGCTGGTTACAAAACTTTTGGAACTAAAAACTGATAGATTCGTAGCTACCACTGAAAACAGTCATATTAAGCTAGAAGTCAGTTCAGAGAAATATAAGAGAAAAATTGATATTGGGTGGTCCGATGGTACTATTGATACCTTGTTTTTAGGAAATAGTGCTGGATCTGGTGCTACTCATTTCAGGTTAATGAGTGAAGATGAAGTGTATCTCACTGCGTCTTTGACAACTTGGGATGCTAATACTACTCCCTCGAGGTATATAGATACCCAATATTTTGTTCTAGAGAAAGATGACATTTCTTCTATAGAATTGAAGAATGGAAACGGTAGATTTGTTCTCGAAAAATATGATGGTAAGTGGCTCTATGATGGTCTAAAAGAAGGTGAAATATTTGATCAAAGCACTATGGATACTTTTCTAGTACAAGTAAGCTCTATAAGGATGACAGCTCCTCTTGGAAAATCTTTGAAAGATTCATATGGACTGGATGATCCTCAGGCTGTACTAAGTGTGGCGATTAAAACTGAAGGGGTAGTGCAGAAACACAATATTATGGTCGGGGCTCAATCTGGTGATAACTATGTGGTCAGTTCCTCTACCTCAGAATATTATGCTTTAATTTCAGCTTACAATGGTAGTAATCTGGTAGAAAAGACACATAGTGATTTTATTGAGACTTCTGACGATGAAGAGTAGAAAGTTGAAGTCTGACACATGCGTAGCTATCTCTTAGCTGTTATTCTATATTTGTCTGCATAAATAGCCCTCTAGTTTCAGTAAGTGTATCTTGGTATTGTGTTGCGGCGAACCTAGGTATCCTCCTATACTTCCATTACTACATATGACGCGATGACAAGGCACCACTATTGGTAACGGATTATGTGCAAGTGCACCACCTATTGCGCGAGAAGCTTTGGGATTTCCAATAGATTTAGCAATTGCTCCATATGTGGTAGTTTCACCATATGGTATTCGCATCACCTCATCCAGTACTAGTCTTTGAAATGGAGAGCAGTGTAATAGGTCTAAGTCTAAGAGGAATTGTTTTCGTGTGCCTTGGAGATATTCACGTATTTGTCTGATGACAATATGGGTCCTTGTCTGAACACTTATCTTGTGGTTGCTAAATTTGTTTTGTAGACATTTTCGAAAGGATGCCTTAGTGATTCCATATCTTAGCATTACCAAACCATTTGCAGCAACTGCCACATGTAAGGGTCGCAAATCTAGCATTTTTGGAATAATACTATATACGATCATGTGGCAATTTATATTCATTGACATATCTTAGTAAACTATGTTGATATCTTTATAATGTCATGTTCTACTGAGACTATATAGACTGTTTCAATAGTTTTGGCAAATAATTTTGGTTCACGTATTATAGTATCTCTTACGTCAATTTGAGTCTTAAGGCTAGCTATATTAATTAGATGTTGGTTTCTCTAATGCATCAGTACACCGTATGGCTTCTGATGTTCCCTTATTGGTTCCGGGAGTAAATTCTGATCAT
>DCAJ01000101.1:0-8687 GCA_002311455.1 Anaerolineales bacterium UBA1136
CGATAGTGAGATTGGTAATGTTCGTGTAGTTTAGCTGCTTCATTATGCCATGTTGTTACCTGAAAACGTTTCGCTGCTACCAGCTCCCTATGGGCAGCAGCTTTTTCCGCTTGAGCTTCTTGCTCTTCCCATAGTTCAGACAATTCTGTCTTGTTATGTTCTAATTGTTTCTGAGCTTCATTATAGGCTTGCTGTGCTTTTTCCCAGTGACATCCGTACCAAATACGCAGCAAGTGACGTAAATCTAGTTGTAATTGTTTAAACTCTCTTGCCCTGCGTGCTTGTCTATCTAGAGCCCGCAAGCGAGGGCGTATTTCAGCCAGAATATCCGATACTCTTTCCATGTTACGCTGGGTCTGGTCTAATTTACGGAGTGCATCCTCTCTCTTTTGTCGATACACACCTATTCCAGCTGCTTCCTCAAATAGTTTCCTACGCTCATCTGCTTTGATAGAAAGAGCGGTATCTATCAACCCTTGTCCAATAACAGTATATGTGCGTTGTGCTAGACCTACTGTACCCAAAAGATCAGCCACATCTCGTAAGCGAGTCTTCTGACCATTAAGCAAATATTCGTTTTGACCGTCCCGATAGGCGCGCCTTGTCAGACTTACTTCGGCAAAATCAATTGGCAACCAACCATCCGAGTTGTCAAATACTATTGTTGCAGAAGCCATACTTGCTCGAGACCGTTCTTCTGATCCCGAGAATATCATGTCTGCAGTTCTGCGACCGCGTAGAAGCGAAAACGATTGCTCTCCAAGCACCCAGCGTACCCCATCGGCGATGTTGCTTTTTCCTGATCCATTGGGTCCAACGATACAGGTGACGTCACCAAATTCAATGTTTGTATTTGTGGCGAAGGTTTTGTAACCTTGAAGTTCAAGACGTATCAGGCGTCGTATCATGTTCTGATTACGATATTATATAAGAGATGTATGCGGTGCTGCGGCGTTTTCTATGGACAATATTAGAGTATAGATGTTCATGATGAGGATAGTGTTACTATAGCATTATTATTATCTATTACATGTCCACAAGTGGTTCTGTCTATGCGGTGCAATAAGCCGGTCAAAACCTTACCAGAACCTATCTCCACAAAATCGGTAACTCCTTTTGCAAGCAAATACTCGATAGTTTCTCGCCAGCGGACTGGCGCAGTAAGTTGAGCGCATAGTTCTTTCCTTATTTTGTCTGGAGTATCTATATTGGTTACCCCAACATTACCTACTACCGCAGTGTTAGGTCTATAGAATATGCTAGAGTCCACAGCACTCTTATAGTCATCTGAGATATAATTCATAAGAGGCGAGTGCGCTGCGATGGAGATTGGTAAGCGTATAACTTTACAAGATTCATTATTGATGACAAGATCTATTACTCTGTCTAAAGCCATATTATCACCTGAGATTACCAGTTGGCCTGGACAATTATCATTTGCTACTTGGACATGATGACCTGTTTCTTTGCTAGATTGTTTGCAGATTTGAACTAGTTTTATACTTCCCATTCTTAAAATAGCTGCCATACCACCAGGTTTATTTTCGCCAGCGATTTTCATTAAGCGTCCACGCTCTCTCACGAGGTTGAGACCATGTTCAAAGCTTATTGCTCCCATCGCTGCCAAAGCACTAATTTCACCTAATGAGTGTCCAGCAGCAAATGCAGGGACAAATTCACCTGTTGTTCTTCGTAATGAGGTCAGAGCTGCCATACTGCATGTATACAAGGCTGGTTGGGTATTATATGTATCATCCAATTCATCTTTTGGGCCTTCCCAGCATAGGCCACTCAGGTTGAACCCAAGTATCTTGTTGGCTTCGGCGAATATTTTCTTGGCCTCTGGATAATGTATCGCTAAGTCATGCCCCATGCCAATGTGCTGGGATCCCTGTCCTGGAAAAACGAATGCGGTTGTGTCTGGATTGAGCATATTCAAACAAAAAGGCCGTTCTCATGACGGCCTCTAAAACGAATCAATCAGGGCTAACTAGCGTTCTACCTCTAGTATTGACCGTCCTCCATAATGTCCACAATGCTCACAAATACAATGTGGTATGTGTAACTCACCACAGTTTGCACATACAGAAAGCTGCTTGGATCTTAATGCATCGTGGGCACGTCTACGGTTACGACGACCCTTAGAATGTTTGCGTTTAGGTAACGGAGTCACTAGTTTATCCTTAATATTCCTACTGGCAAATAACTTACAAAACTACAATAGCTGACAAGATTATAAGGGCGGATTGAACACTCTGTCAAGCGGACTTATCTTGTGTAGGTGGCTCCTGAGTGCCATCAGAAGCCTGCAGTATCTGCATTCCATTGCGTACTTGTTGGACTATGCTCAGTAAATGTCTTTCCATCAGGTTGAATTTGTCAATTACATACTTGTCTGCACTAGTGTATATGTTTGCAGACTGCCTGTGAGCATCCTCTACAATTGCCTTGGCACGGACGTGAGCATCTTTAGTAATCTGGTCTTTATCTATAATCAATTGACTTTCCGCTTTTGCTAGTTGCTTAATGCGTTCAGCCTCTTCTTGTGCTTGAGCAAGTTGACGATCCCTGTCCGCGGTAATCTTTCGTGCCTGTTTCACAACATCGGGTATTGATACCCGCATCTGGTCTATGATATCTATAAGTTTTTCTTCGTCTAGCAATAATTTGCGTGACAGTGGTAGTGTCCGTGATTCACGCACAATATTTTCCAGACGGTCTACTAAGTGCAATATATCCATGAGTTCCCACTCCACAGTTAGTGCATGTTAACTTAATCGCATGACTATTTTACACGTCTTCTCATTTAACATAGACTTGAGCAAGCTTTTTTTTCAAAGCTTTTTGCACGAAATCAGGCACCATAGAACTTACATCGCCACCTAGTGAGGCAATCTCTCGCACTGTACTTGAACTTAGAAAAGTATGCTGCTCACTAGTGATTAATGACACTGTATCTATGCTATGTGCTAGACGACGGTTAGCAAGAGCCATGCGGAATTCATGCTCGAAGTCGGAAAATACTCTTAGACCCCTAATTAATATTTTTGCGTCAACAGAATTACAGAAATCAACAGTGAGTCCATCGTAAGTCTTTATCTTTACATTGTCGTCGTTAACAAATGTGTTTTGCACAAGTTCTAGACGCTCTTTTCTCGAAAAAAGTAAATCCTTCAATGGACGATCATATACAGCAACTATCACTTCATCAAATAGGGCGCATCCGCGTCTAACAATGTCAATATGCCCGTAATGAATAGGATCGAATGTCCCTGGAAACACCGCTCTTAGTGTCATGTTACTAACTCCTTTCTGTTACATATGTTTGGAAATTATTGAATATTACATTAGCTAGCAATGAGTGTTCGGGCATGGCCAACTCAGGGTCCTTGCTCAACAAAGTTTCGGCCTCACTAAGTGTTAATTGTATTAGTGCCATATCGCTTAGATTTGCGATTTGAAATGAGAAACCAGTCTGGCGAGTACCTAGAAAATCGCCCGGCCCCCGCAATTGTAGGTCTTTCTCTGCTAAAACAAACCCATCTGTAGTAGACTCCATCATTCTTAGTCGGTCGTTGGCAGTGCTATTAGTTTCAGAATGTTGGTCAGTTTTTTCTTCTACGACAAGTAGGCAGTAAGATTTCTGTCCGCCACGGCCTACTCTTCCTCTTAACTGATGTAACTGCGCTAATCCAAATCTGTTTGCATTTTCGACAACCATTATAGATGCGTTAGGGACGTCAACCCCGACTTCAATCACCGTAGTAGCTACTAGAACATCTATGTTACCATTACGAAAATTGGTCATTTCGTCATATTTATCTGCTGCTTTCATCTTTCCATGCAATAATCCCACCCGGAACTCTGAAAAGACCTGATTTTGAAGTCGTAAGTGTTCTTTTACAGCTGCTCTAGCTTGTAGCTTATCAGATTCTTCGATAGTAGGATAAATCAGAAAGGCTTGACCACCATTTTTGATTTGTTTAGATATGAAGTTGTACATATCGTCACGTTGTGTCGGATAGATGACTCTAGTTTCTACTGGCCTACGTCCTGGAGGTAATTCATCAATAATGCTCAAGTCTAGATCACCATAAAGTGTTAGCGCTAGTGATCTAGGAATTGGAGTGGCTGTCATTACCATCAAGTGAGGTTCATTACCTTTTTCACGTAATGCTGCTCTTTGTTCTACCCCAAAGCGGTGTTGCTCGTCCACCACAGTAAGAGCTAGATTAGAGAATTTAACCGAATCTTGAATCAGAGTGTGGGTTCCAATTATAATTTTGATAGATCCATCTTGCAGGCCATTTGCGATTTCGGTACGTTCCACCTCTGTAGTACTGCCCAATAGTAATCTGATGCGAGGTGTATCCTTGCCTCCTAGATTTAGATCCGGAATACTTTTCAGTAAAGCACATATACTTGTATAATGTTGTTCCGCAAGGATACTGGTAGGAGCCATCAGTGCCCCTTGAGCACCATTTTTTAATATTGCAGCCAATGCCAACGCTGCAACTATTGTTTTTCCAGCGCCAACGTCCCCTTGTACCAGTCTAGACATTGGATTAGATTTTGAGATGTCATTTAGTATTTCGTTGACTACTCTATTTTGTGCTGCTGTTAGATTGAATGGTAGTGATGCGATAGCTGCTTCAAGCCAGGAATCGTCTAGGAAAAATTGTTGTCCAGTTTTTTTCTGCTGCAGCGATTTTCGTAGTCTCATGCCTACATGTAATACCAGTAATTCAGAGAAAGCTATACGTCTTTGTGCAGATTGAAGTTGATCTTGTGAGTCTGGGAAGTGGACATATCGTAAAGCATCGTCAGCATCAAGTAGTTGCAGTCTGGCACGCATTTCCTTTGGAAGAGGATCAATAACGTATCCTACTGTGCTATTTACGATTTTATGCATCCATCCACGCATAGTTTTTGCTGTTATACCCTTTGTCAGACGGTATATAGGTACAATTCGACCTGTGTGAATTGACTGTTTGTCTACTGATTCCCAATCAGGGCTTGAGATGACTTTNNTACGTCCAGATACCTGTATTTCTTTACCTGGACTTAGCTGTTTTTCTAACCAAGGCTGGTTGAACCAGTTGCAGACTATGGTTCCAGTCCCATCAGTTAGATCAACTTCTACAACACTCAATTTGCCACCGCGTATTTTGCGTTGCCTTGTTTGCTTGACTTTAGCTAAGATTGTAACTTCATCACCGTATTTTACATATTTGATTGACTTTAAGGACGAATAGTCTACATAACGATGTGGAAAGTGGTAAAGGGCATCCCCAATATTATGAAGACCAAGCTTTTTGAGTTTATTGGCATTGCTCGGTCCTATTCCAGAAACTGTAGTGAGAGGTGTTTCCAAATACAATTCACTATCAGCACTCTGGTGTTTTTCTTCTATATCATACTCAATAGATTTGGTGTCATTTACTGATCGACCTTGTGTTTTGTGTCCATCTTTGATTTTAGTGTAGTGCGAAGCTAATGTGGCTAACAATTCGTTAGTCATTAGTTCCCTAGCAGACAATGATAGGCTTGAATATTGACTCAACTTGGTAGTTACTGTGTCAATTATATTACCGTCTAATCCTGTTGTTCTAGCATATGTTTCCCAATGTGAAGCAATTTCACTAAGACCACCGATTACGGCTTTGTTATCGTGTCCGCGTGCAGCTTCAGCTTGTAGTATTTTAACAAGTATGTCGTTCCGAATACTCATTCTCCTAATTTCTTTCTGGACTCACTTTCGCATAGGATTATGCCTAGTCCGTCAGGCCCAATTAAGGCTGCTAATACCGGTCCGAATATTGCATTAGTAATTCTAGCGTCTGGGTATGTATCTCCTAGGCGTGTGCGCAGCTGACGAGCAGCACTAGCAACACGGGCTCTGCCACGGAGAACTGTAAGCTGCTCTATTGCCGGAAACTCTGTAGCGAATTCCATAAGTCTCTCCAAAGCTTGGGTGCGTGTACGGACTTTTTCGAAAGGAATAAATCCTCCGGACTCCAGAGCAAAGATAGGTTTTACTCCTAGCATGGTTGCCAGAGTTGATTGGGCCGGCCCTACCCAACCGCCATATTGAAGATATTGCATTGATTCCAAAAAGAATATTCCGTACACGTTGGGAATACGTTTGCGGACCACATATGCTGCCTCTTCTACAGAGGCACCTGCAGATATTGCATTGTTAGCGGCTTCAATCATAAGACCTAGTCCAATAGAAGTTGTCAATGAATCTATGACAATTATCTTGATTTTTCCTCTTACTATATCCGCTGCTTTTTTTGCATGGTGCCAAGCATCACTTAAATGTCTTGATGTACACAGGCAGAGTACATCTGTTTTTGAGTTTTCAAGGATCCTAAAGGATCCTGTAAAATCTGCAATAGATGGTGCTTTTATCTGTGGCCTTGTATTGCTTTGGGCTACATGATCTAAGTATCGCTCAGGGGAGATATTACCAAGACCATCTGTCAGAGTACCTTTGTCTATATCAATAGAATATGGCACAATGTTGATTCGGTTCGTTCTAGCTATTTCTGGGTCTGGAAAATGAACACTTCCGTCGGTAACTATTCGTGTTTCTGGCATGAGTTCTCTTTATTCCACAGATATAATGTAATGATAGAGCGGTTGACCACCAGAATAAGTCTCAACTTCTAAATCAGAAAATTCGGACTTGATATTTAATCTCAGTGTATTAGCTTCCTCACAGCTAATATCGGTGCCATAATATAGGGTAATTAACTCGCAATCATCGTCGATCATAGTGTGCAACAGTTGTTGAGTACATTCAGATGGACTATCGGCTACGCAAATCAATTCACTGTTGTGCAAACCTATTATCTCTCCTTTGCTGATTTTATAGCTGTTCCATGTTGTGCTATGAGTTGCAGTGGTGACTTCACCACTTCTCACTTCTTGAGAATTAAGTAGCATAGCATCGCATATCTTGTCGAATGATCCATCAGGGTCGAAAGCCAGCATGGCGGCAATCCCCTGTGGAATGCTACGAGTCGGAATAATGACCACCTCTTTTTTACTTAACTTAGATGCCTGTTCTGCAGCTAAAATGATATTGGGGTTGTTTGGTAGTATCACAACTTGCTCAGCGCGAAGCGATTCGAACGAATCCAGAAGTTCTTCGGTACTTGAATTCATAGTCTGACCTCCTGGAACAACCACCACCGCCGGATTTGCAGAAAAGATTTTGGAAAAACCGGGTCCTGCTGATACAATCGTCGCCAATATCTGACCAGGGTTGAAGTTAGCTTTAGATCGTGTTTCACCTGGCAGAAACGGGCTAATTTGATGAATCAAATTTTCCATGTGTACGTTTACTACTGTTCCTACATCTTCTGCTAATATGATTGGCTCGAAACGTTTGTCTTTCGGTAAATGGATGTGAACTTTCAACATCTCATCACCTTCGCCAATTTGAATAGAAGTACCTATCGTTTCTAATTTTCCATAGAATATGTCTAATATTGAATCTTCGTAGGGCTGTAAATCTACAACTACCTCCCATTCCTGACTTGGATCTACAGCCTCAAGCACATCTTCAATATTGATAGCATCCAGAGGCTGGAATTTTCGATTCGGTGAGATATCTACAGGATCTCCACACAAATGGCGTAACATTCCCTCGAACATCAGCTGAAGTCCAAACCCGCCTGCATCTACTTTACCTGCCTGTTTGAGTATAGGCAATAGATCAGGAGTGGACTGTACGGAATTTTCGCATGCAATCACAACTTGTTGTAGTAATTTTACAATGTCGATATCATCTTTTGCGGCACAAATAGCTACTTCACTTGCATCTCTTATTACCGTTAATATTGTACCTTCCACTGGTTTAACAACATTGCGGTACGCACACTCGGAAGCTTGTTGTAGAGCCACGGCAAACTGATTAGGCCCAAATTCATCTAGGCCTTCAAGACCATTGGCTATTCCACGCCATATCTGAGAAAGTATAATTCCTGAATTGCCGCGACCTCCCATTAGTGCACCATTTGCTAATTGGCTTGATACTTCTGAAACATTGTTTGAAGCAGGTTCATTTAGTTTGTCACAAGCTGCCTGCATTGTAAGGACCATGTTGATTCCCGTATCTCCGTCAGGAATTGGAAAAATATTTAGGGCATTTACTTCTTCTTTGTTAGATTGCAGCCATGTAAGTGCTGCCCTTGTCATCTCTCCGAGCAATGGACCATCAATAGTTTTTATCGGTGCGCTCATATTAATATTCTATACCCCTTTATCTTTCAAGTTAGTATTTATGTGATTAACAAACGATTAGTGATTAGATAGTGAAGAGTCTATATTTGTAACCCCAACCCTAATCTTACAAAGTTTGTGGTAAAATTCTGCGCTGACATAATAAGGTCCAAGGATAATGATCGATGGCTAAATGCGCCCATTGCGGAAAAAGAACACGGTTTGGTAGAAATGTCCCTAAATCTATGCACTCGACCAGAAGGACATTTAAGGCAAACTTGCAGAAAGTGACAGTCTGGGAAAGCGGAAGACCACTGCATAAAGTCCTTTGTGCAAAGTGTATTAAGGCACTGGCAAAAGTCTGATAGATATAGAGCCGTACTTTGTAACGACTGCAATCTATAAGATTTGGCAGTCGTTTTTATTTAAGTTCCTGCCATATTGTCATTCAGCTT
>DCAJ01000101.1:8769-20057 GCA_002311455.1 Anaerolineales bacterium UBA1136
AGTGATTGATAACCTGCAAGGGTATTAATTATTGTCCGCTTTGCTTATGGTTGTGTACAATAGAAAAATCTTCGGGAGTTGATTACTCTAATGACTAAAACAATGGTTTCACTTGACCTAGAAACTACGGGACTCAACCGTTCTAGTGATGAAATTATAGAAATTGGAGCTGTAAGGTTTAGCGAAGACGGAATTGAAGCCGAGCTCGAATCTCTGATCAATCCCGGTCGAAAAATTTCCCGATATGTGACCCAGTTGACGTCAATAACAAATGAAATGGTATCTACAGCTCCTCCCGCACACGAGAAAATATCAGAGTTGAAACGATTTGTAGGAAATGACCCGATTATTGGTCATAATATAGAATTTGATCTGTCGTTTCTAAGTAAATATGGGGCCTTACAGACAAATAGCAGAATTGACACTATGCATTTGGCTGCTTGCGTGTTGCCTTCTGCTGCTCGATACAGTCTTGGTTCTCTTGCTACGGAATTAGACGTAGGACTGCCAGCCACCCATCGTGCACTAGACGACGCTAAGACCACTCTTGAGATTTATAAAAAAATGATGTCTGTTGCCAAGAATATTCCTATTGATATTCTCAAGGAGCTTGTGCGCCTAAGTCAGGGGATTGAATGGGGAGCTCAATTACCTTTGAAGAATCTTCTTAAAGAATTTGCTGGAGATGCTGAAAAGTATACAGAATTATACAATTTTGATGAACTAGCACCCGAAGATGAAGCGTTGCAGCCTAGAGATGAAAACGAACCACTGGACATACCTGCATTAGAGGCTTTGTTTTCATCAGACGGATTGTTGTCTGAGAATCTACAAGATTATGAGTATAGAGTTGAACAGGTGGAAATGATGCGGAATGTAGCGAGGGCACTTTCCCATCCACGTCATCTCTTGGCAGAAGCTGGTACAGGTATTGGAAAGAGCTTAGCCTACCTTATACCTGCCATTAAATGGGCTTGTACAAATGGGCATCGAGTATTGGTATCAACAAACACGATCAACTTACAGGATCAATTGATCAGTAAGGACATACCGGTTCTGCGACAAGTGCTAGATATGCCATTCCGAGCAGTTCTACTAAAGGGCCGCGGCAATTATATTTGTCCACGTCGGTTTGAGATTTTGCGCAGGCGAGGACCTCGCAATACTACCGAAATGAACGTGTTGGCTAAATTGTTGAATTGGTTGACTACATCGAAATCTGGCGATCGTTCAGAGGTTACGCTGTCCGGTGCAGGGGAACATGCTGTATGGGGGCAAATTTCTGCAGAAGATGAAAACTGCACTCAGGGTCGTTGTGCTAGGGAGATAGATGGTGGTTGTCCTGTTTATCGGGCACGACGTGCAGCAGAATCGGCCCATTTGGTTGTAGTGAATCATGCATTATTACTTGCTGATGTAGCTGCGGAAAGGCGTTTACTGCCAGAATATAAATACCTGATTATTGATGAGGCACATCATCTTGAAGATGCTACTACAATGGGTCTCAGTTTCGCAGCACGTCAGATAGATTTTGAACGACTACTAAAGAACTTAGGAAGTCCTAGTAGAGGACTACTAAGGCGGGTAATGAAACGAGCCTCCAAGGAGTCGATTAGAAAGCAGCAAGTTGAAATGGATGTTAGTGACACGTCTGACTCCATCGCCACCGTGTTGGTTCATTCTGACAGTTTTTTCCAGGCACTGCAAAGATTTGCTCTAAATCAAGACTTTAGTGGCAATGGACCATATGATAAACGACTACTCGTTAAGTCCAGGTCAAGAAACAGTCCGGAGTGGGCAGAAGTAGAAATTACCTGGGAGAATTTACATAATACATTGCTTTCGGCTATCGATAGATTGAAGGGGATTAGAGATGTAGATGGTCTAGAAATGGAAGATAATGAAGAATTGCAGTCTAATATAGGCTCTATAATAGGCAAATTAATTGATTTTGACACTCGTGTGCATGGTTTGGTGACTGAGTCACAGGAAGACCAGATTTTTTGGGTTCATATCTCTAATGATGGCAACATGTTGGCAATACGCAGTGCACCGTTAGATGTGGGACCATTAGTAAAGGAAAATCTATGGTACGAAAAAAATACAGTTGTCATGACGTCCGCTACTCTTACAACTGCTGATGGCGATTTCAATTATATTAGGGATCGTTTACATGCAGAAGATGCAGATGAAGTTAGAATAGGATCTCCGTTTGATTATAAGAAATCAACTTTGTTATGTATACCCGATGATGTAGCAGAGCCACCTAATAAAGAAAGATATCAGAAAAATTTAGAAGAAGGTCTTATAGAGCTGTGCAAAGCTACGAGTGGCCGGGCGTTAGTTCTTTTTACCTCTCACTCCCAGCTCCGTGATACTGCTCATGCTATTCGTGGTCCTTTGGAAAGAGAAGGTGTTATGGTATATGATCAATCCAGCAGTGCCTCTCGGCATCAACTTCTTACATCCTTCAGGAATGCTGACAAAGCAGTACTTTTAGGCGCACAAAGTTTTTGGGAGGGTGTTGACGTTGCTGGTTCGGCTTTGTCCGTAGTAGCAATAGCACGTTTACCGTTTGATGTACCTTCAGACCCAATCATACAAGCTAGGAGCGCCGCGATTGAGGAAGATGGGCGGATTAATGCTTTCTTTGATTATTTGGTTCCGAAGGCTATCATAAGATTTCGGCAGGGGTTTGGACGTTTAATTCGGAGCAATAAAGACTGCGGACTTGTTGTCGTGTTTGACCGTAGAATAGATACGAAGTCATACGGCAAATTGTTTTTGGAATCATTACCTGACTGTAAGGAGTGGAGAGGCCCTTTGTCTGACTTGCCTGATGTCGCTGCTACCTGGATTAATGAACACTAATTGTCCAAATCGGAGAGCTGTTGCTTATGTATAGGTCTCTTTATTCCCGTTCAATAATTTGGGTTCATCTACTCACTTCGCCTGTGTTGGTAGCTATACTATATTGGCCAGTTCTTGAGTTACCGTTTTTCTGGGATGATGTAGCAAACTTTACATTTATGGAAGGACGTCCTCTTCTGTCTTTTTGGACTACGGCGTCTGGATTTCCTTATTATCGTCCTCTAGGATTTTCTATTTTTAGAATGTGGCAATGGTTGTTCGGATCTACCAACACGCTTGCTTTCCACTTATTGAATATGATAGTAATGATATGCAATGGCTGGCTGATTACTGCACTTGGATCAAGGTTGTGGTCAGTCATAGCTATCGGATCTAAGATTGATCAAAGACAAAACATTGAACCCTTGGCTGCCAATATTTTTGCTTGGCAAGCTGGCATAATGTTATGTGTTTTTCCTTTTGCATCCCTAGTGATTCCATTAGTAGCTTCACTATTTCATTTGCTTGTTACTATGCTGGTGTTATTGTCAGTACTAGCGATGCTGAATTTCTATATCAATAGGCATAGGAGTTGGGCATATGTTTCAGTTATATGCGCTTGTTTAGCACCATTTGCACATGAATCTGGAATCACTGCTGGTTATGTGCTATTGGTTTTATGGATTATAGTGTTTCGTGATTTTCGAAAGCAGTATAAGCTTGATTTTGGCATTGATAGTTCTGGTATATTATATATAACGATTGCTGTAATAGCAAATACTGGTTTCCCATTACTTTGGAATTACATAGATAAGATGCGTTTTGAGAGTGGTTTGCCTGCATTTCGAAACATGCTCGAGATATGGAATAACGCAGTGTTTTTTCTTGCTGCTTATACATTTCCTGTGCAGCCTCTTGCACTTATTCTGTCTAATCAAATGAGTTGGTCTGAACCACAAGCGGTAGTTGCTATTGGTTCATTATGTCTAGTTATTCTTGCATTACTACTTTGGCAATTTGGCAAAATACGTTTGCTATTGCTAAGCTCAATTGTTTTTGTGTTATTGTCCTTGCCATCTATATTGACTTTGCCACAACTATATGTGGTGGTAAGTCCTAGATTAACTGTTTTGCCCTCTGTGGGTGCAGCGCTACTTTGGTCTGGAATTGTTACACTGATAGCTATGCATAGCAAACATAATTTTCTGGTAGCTATATTTCTAGCAGTAATGTTACTAACGGTTCCTGTTACGTATATTATTTCGAGAGTCGAATTACATAGAAGGGCACTTGCGCCCATATCGGATATGGTAAGTGCCGTGGAATTATTTCCAGAAGACAGACATTTAGTAGTGAACCCTACTACGTGGTTGGCGCTTGCTCAACATACCTATCCAATTGTACATGATGGAGTAGTAGTTATTCCGGAATACCACGATCCAGGTCAGTTGGTTGGTATTCATACTAATGATTTAGCACAAATGGATGGAATTAATTTTCCTTTGGTGGCTATTGAGCCTGATCATCATTACTATGATGTATGGGGTGAGGTACTTCATTGGGATGCAATGGCAGCTCGCATACGAAAATACGACCATATTTGGCTTACAACTTATGGAGATGGACCACTTGATGTTACAGATGTGGGGCAAGTCCTGAACGAAGATTTTTCCATTGTTGGTCGAATTCCCTTAGCTCTATTTGATGAAGGTCGTTTAATATTGTTTTCTGGTTTATTGAGTCTAGATACGCGCGGTGAACTGTTCGTTGAGCTTTTGTGGAAGATGAATTCACCTAGTGATGAAGAAGTTTTCGTACATGCATTTGATTGTCAGGGTAATTTGCTTGGCATGGCAGATGGTCCACCATTGGGACGCATGTTTCCTTTCTGGCAATGGGTTAATGGTGAGACTGTGCGTGATGTACGAACCATAAGATGGTCAGATTCATCATCTGTGGATTGTGTTGTGGTTGAAGTGGGTCTTTTCGAACCCTCGACCGGCAATCGGGTTGTTGTACACGACTCCGATGGTCTAGAATATGTAAACAATGTAGTTGTTTTGGACTTTAGCTTAGATGGTTACAAATGATTGACTTAGTCAGGTATCATTAGTTATAATTTACAAGAGTTTGTTATTGTGGTCATAGGATACATAAATTATGATAGATGTGAATCAATTGCGTAAGGGAGTGACTTTTGTTACTGATAATGATTTGTGGCGTGTATTAGATTATTCGCATCACAAACCTGGTCGTGGCAGTGCTACCATACGTACAAAAGTCCGCAATCTCAGGACAGGTGCAACAGTAGAGCGCAAGTTCAATTCTGGAGAAAGAGTGCGGGATGTCCGGTTGGACACGCGTCAGGGCCAGTTTTTGTATAGTGATGGGGACTTATATTATTTTATGGATGTAGAGAATTATGACCAGATGGTACTTAATGCCGGTGCTTTGCAGGATACTTTGCCATATCTGATGGAAGGCATGCAGGTAGGTGTGACCGAATATGAAGGTGAAGCACTAGGAGTCGAAGTCCCTTTGACTGTTGAGATACCAGTTTCTATATCAGAAGCAGGTGTAAAAGGTGACACTGCTACCGGTGCTACCAAAACTGTAACCCTGTCTACTGGAATTGAGGTACAGGTACCACTCTTCATAGATGCTGGTGACATTGTTCGAATAGATACTCGTACGGGCAAATATTTAACGCGAGTTTAGTCTTATTATTGTAGATTAAATTATTATGAAGACCCCTTTCGGTGCTCAATGTAGTTACTACTATGAGGATATGCATCGTGGTCGTGACCAGCAGGAATGTAGATTATTGGATGCAAATCAAAGTAACTGGACCGTAAGCTTATGTAAGTCCTGTCCGGTGCCTCGTTGGCAGCAGTGCAACTCTTGTGAGCATTTGGATTATCGTGCTGTAGTGACGCCAGGGTTGCTGGGATTTTGGCGTAGTATGAGAATTACTGTATGGTGCCAAGATTCGCATTCGGAGGTGACTGAACCAGAGATTGGTTGCGGGAGTTGTCATCAGGAAAACCCGTTGTTAGAGTATCTGACAGAATAAGTTAGTCGGTATATAACTTTGTAACAACTATCCCAGTACAGACAAGCTGCTCTCAGTATTTACTGCACGAAGTCTTGAATAGAAACCCATATCCAAGTCTAAACCAGTGTATCGTCCTTTTACAATGATCGGTTTACTATCATGATCGTGGCCATTTTCACATTTATCTATTAGCGTGGCCATCATGAATCCTACGGCCGCCGCATTCTTAAACTGATTACCACTTGTGCCTACCGCCATGTAGTATCCATTTAAATCTGAACGGTCGTAAACTGGAATCCAATCCTCAGTCACGTCATATAAATCTACTACACCTCTAGTTTCGTTTGGAACTTGCAAACCGGGTAATCTCTTCGCCAATCTGTAAACTTGTGTTTTCCAGAGTTTCTCAGTAACATTCTTGTTAAATTCATCAGGATTTTCGATCCATTCCATGTCGTCTCCGGATGCTCCACCTCCAACCAGAATCATATTTCCAGATTCGGGTCGAAAATAAATCCCATTGTCGTTATCAGATGTTGCGCTACCTGCATCTTGTATGTTTACTCCAGGTGGTGCAGGCACGCAATGGACTTCCTCCCTTAAGGGTCTAGTGCTTACATTCATGCCTGAGTCAACTCCTGCCATACGATTAATGACGAAAGAATGTGGTCCAGTTACATTGACTACAATGTCTACCTCAACATTTTCTTCATCGTCCAGAGTTAAACCCAAAACTTTGTGCTCATCTCGCAGTATGGCAGTAACTTTTCTTCCTAGTGCAAATTTTGCTCCCACAGCTTCGGCTGATTCTTGGAGATTTCTGGTAGCTAGTTGCGGATCGCTGACATAACCCTCTCCCGGATTATAAACGGCTCCAGGCACTTCTCCTGATGGTTCCTCCCAGAACACTTCGTCAGATGGTAATGAGGGAGGCCAGAAAGATGCTGTACTGAAAAACGGAAATTGCTCGCGTAATTCTTCAGCGTTAAGGATTTTGTACTCAATTCCTAGTTCATCATAGATTGGTATAACCTTTTTCCAGTGATTGTCTGGAGCCATAATTTGAGTCATGCCACATTCTATGTACTTGGCTACGTCTGATTTGTGTTTGCATTTCACATAATTTTCCCAATCTCTCCAATACATTAGGCCTTCATATGCTAAGGAAACTCCCTGTAAAGTAGAGTAGCAAGTACGGACAATTGCAGTGGAATTTGCAGTGGATCCCCATCCTACTTTGTCATGTCTATCTATGCAGGTAACGTAGTATCCTTTTTTCTGCAGTTCAAAGCTTATAGAGCAACCAATTACACCAGCTCCTATTACAACTGCTCTTCTATTGTTCATTACCATAAGCTACTTGTTATATTTGTAGTATCTTGAACACTAAAGCTAAGCCATTTTATTACTATTATTATATGCTGCATGATTGTAACATGAATGAATAGCAAGGTGCCTGAATTCCCTGAGTTTCGTCAAGATAATATTCAAATACACCGTGCTATAATGAAAACAAGTTATATTGGGGAGAGGTCGCATAGTCTGGCCTAGTGCGCTCGCTTGGAAAGCGAGTATGGTGTGAGCCATCGTGGGTTCGAATCCCACCCTCTCCGCTTTCGATTGTTGATTTATCCACTAATGCGCTATTACATTGTATACACATCAGTAAAATCAGTGATAGTATGGTTAGCTTTAGTACTTGTGACCGGTGGTTGCACGCCAATTGAGCAGGAAAATATTGAAGTTAATCCTAAACCTACTGCTACTGATGTGTACATACCAATCAATGTCATAGACGATGGCGATCTTACCACTTTGAAATCAGATGCCAAGACTATAGGACGGGCTTTGGCCTATGCTGATTTAGATATTTATGCTGGTGATGAAGTCGACCCTCCATTGGATACATTGATTTATTCAGGCATTATTATAAATATAAAGCGTTCACGTCCAATTCTAATTAATGTTGATGGACGTGCTATTGAGTTTCGGACACACCACGACAAAGTATCGGATGTATTGACGGAGGCTCGTATAACACTAGTAGGTAGGGACTACTCTGAACCATCTCTTTCTTCAAAAGCAATGAGAACCATTGAAGTAGTAAGGGTGTTTGACGAATATCGGATTGAGTATCAGCCAGTGCCATTTGACAAACAATGGATGGGCTTGCCTGATCTGGAGATTGATAGGGCACGTGTACATCAATCTGGCAAAACTGGAGTTCTAGCACGTCGCTTGCGAGTAAGGTATATTAACGGTGTACCATCACAAGACATGCTAGTGGATGAATGGATACATACTGCGCCTTTGCCAAGAATTACGGGATATGGTATGAAGATACCTATTCGAAATATAGAGACACCTGATGGGACTATTGAGTACTGGCGTGTGGTGTCAATGTTAGCCACATCATATTCTCCTAGTCGTGCTGGTACTCCGGTTACTGCATCATGGTATGGCAAAACTCGCACTGGAAAAGCACTCAAGAAAGGAATGGTCGCTATTGATACTCGGTATATACCTTTAGGAAGCACTATGTATATTCCAGGTTATGGATTTGCCACGGCTGAGGATACTGGCAGTGGTATACGAGGACTCATGATTGACTTAGGATATGAGGATCACAATTATCGATCTTGGAGATCGTACGTAACAGTGTATTTACGTACGCCAGTTCCTCCTATTGATCAGATTGTTTGGATCCTGCCATGATAAAAAAGCCTAGTGAGCTACTAAGGCACTTTGATGTTTATCCGAAGAAAAGTTTGGGACAGATTTTTTTATATGATTCCGTTTGGATAGATCGTATTGTCACTGCTGCGGAAATCAGCAACTCAGATGTAGTTCTGGAAATTGGTCCTGGTTCAGGAAGCCTAACAACTGCATTGGCAGCGGTTGCACGCAAAGTTATAGCAATTGAGATTGACAATAGATTAATTCCTGTACTCAACCATGTTCTATCCGGACACAGCAATGTCACCGTGCTTTCTGGGGACATATTAGAATACGAACCCCATAAACTCATGGCACAATATGATGCGTCAAAGTTTGTGGTTGTGGCTAACATCCCATATTACATTACAGGTCAGATCCTGCGACATCTTCTTCAAAGTAGCGTGCTTCCAAGATCCATGACAATGTCAGTACAGCGAGAAGTGGCCGAAAGAATGGTGGCGTCTCCCGGCCAAATGAGCTTGCTTTCTGTTAGCGTACAGTTTTATTCAGATGTGAAAATAGTGGACTATATTCCGGCTGGGGCTTTTTATCCTGTGCCAGCAGTAGACTCCGCTTTGATTCGACTGGATGTTTTTGATTCAAGCAATCATATTCATTCCGATCCTTCATCATTTTTCCGAGTAGTAAGAGCAGGATTTGGTCAGAAGCGTAAGCAGCTTCAAAATGCATTGACAAATGGTTTGGGGATACACAGAGCTCAAGCTATGGAGGCTCTGTCAAATGCTGTATTGGATCCGCGGTGCAGAGCACAAGCACTAACATTGCAGGAATGGTCTCGTCTGACTGATTCTCTAAGCGACGCTATTTCTCTGGTAACAGATTAATCGAATAGATAGCAAAAAGGTTGTGTCTTAGAGAAAAGCGTCCCTTATTTATGTGGGAGCTTTCAATTATTAGGTGGAGATGCCGAGAATCGAACTCGGGTCCGAAAGGATTAATCGCCAAACGTCTACGAGCATAGTTGGTCTATTTAGATCTCATCGGTTATGCCCCGATCAACAGGGTCAACATCCGACCAAGCCGCTATTTCTTTCGCGCAGATAGCGGCGTAGTGCGCGGCACACCAGCATTAGTGACGCCCAAACCCCGCGCAGCTGGTGTCGCTAGAGGTGGACGGATCTTGCATTTAGGAAGATCTACTCTGCGCTATACCGGGTTTATGCGGCAAGCGGAAGAGCGTTGTAGGCTTTTGATTTGCCTGTTATATATTTGCGCTGATTTTGCGAGTTCGGCGCCTCTCGGCTCGCAGCCTGACGACAGCCTCCTCCGTCGAAGCCTGTCATCCCCATATTTAGATTATAGCATGCGAGATAACAGAATTAACCTGTTTGATGAACCAATATAGTATTTACTTTAATTTGAGGTTGTTAGCTGTTTGCTTATGACGCAATACGCAAATATGTGAGAGCTAATTCCGGCGTCCTAGTTGGCGACGCATGGCTCGCTTGATTTCTCGATCTGCTATTGCGGCTCTCTTGTCGTATTGGTGTTTTCCACGAGCTACAGCAATCTCTATCTTTGCACGACCACCCTTTAGGTACATCTTGGTAGGTACGATGGTCAGACCTGCTTCCCGAGTCCTCACAATTATTTTGTTTATTTCGCGTCTGTGCAATAGTAGCTTTCGAGGCCTCATGGGCTCATAGTTTTGAGAATGTGACATTGTGTACGGTGATATATGAGCGTTTTGGAGCCACAATTCGTTGCCTTTGGATTCTACAAATGCGTCTCGCAGTTGGACATTACCGGCTCGCGCTGATTTTATCTCGCTGCCCAGCAAAGATAATCCAGCCTCGAAAGTTTCCATTAATTGATAATTAAACTTGGCTCTGCGATTATGTGAGACTATCTTAATAGTATCTGTTTTGTCCATAACCATGCACTAACTCACGGACTTCCAATAAATCGTTTGCTTACAAAACTTGGTGATAAACTACATTCTGTTAATTATCTAAAAATTCTCCCTATGCTTAACTTTTTACGGCTTACTATGGAGTCTTTCGGCTTATTATTAATGAGTTGTTGGTATTGATTATGTAGTTGTGAAGATGTTCGTCTGATATCATATTGTCTGGCAGATTGAATTGCACCAGATGCTAAACGACTACGTAAGGAGTCATCTAACATAAGCCTTACCATTCTGGCTGTGAAGTCCGCTAGATCATTGCGGCATAGCATACCGTTTATATTATGTTGGATTATATCACTCACACCAGGCGAGTCTATGCCAATGGCTGGTAGCCCTACTGCCAGCCCTTCAATTATCGAGAGCGGATGTACTTCAGACACCGAAGGTGTAACGAATACGTCTGCCATATTTAGATATGCCGAGACTGCATGATAAGGAGCCCTACCAGTAAAACGTACTACATTGCTAATGTTGCCTCTCTTACACCAGTCTCGTAGATTGTCGAATTCGGTACCTTCGCCAACTACAATAAGCCTAAGATTATCTACAGCAGCTTGCGCTCCCGCAAAAGCTCTTAGCAGCATAGTGAGACTTTTCTCTGGACTCAATCTACCAACATATATGAGTACGAGATCATTAGTATCAAGCCCTAATTCTTCTCTTTGAAATTCTTGTTTTACAGGACGGAATTTGTTCAGATCAACCCCGTTAGGGACTATTTTGATTGGTGCATCA
>DCAJ01000101.1:20105-21496 GCA_002311455.1 Anaerolineales bacterium UBA1136
TTGGAGAAGGAGCTATGACTAAGTCGCATTGCCTGCAAAAATTGGGTAGGAAAGCTTGCAAAAATGCCTCTGGAATTGCCTCTGGTAGGTGTGGCAAGTATGCCTGTGCGTATAAGTCGTAACGCGTGTGGTTGGTGAATACAATGGGAATATTATGGTTCTGGCAATATCGTAATGCCAGTCGACCGCTTGCAAAGGGATGATGTACATGTGCTACATCAACTTTGGATAGTATCTCCTGTGCACTTCTACTATAACGGAATGAGAGATTGTATCCAGTATCAGCGAGAGGTACTGCTGGTGATCTAATAATGTGTGGCTCTTCGTCTATATAATCTTGTCCACCAAACGTGAACACGAAAACCTCGTGTCCATTTGCTTCCAGATCATGCTTATTAAGTGCAACATGATTTGTTACGCCGCTAATATATGGTTTGTACGTGTCAGTCAGCATCCCGATACGCATAAGGCTCACATTTCTGGTCGTGGTTCAAGTATAACTTCTATAGGTATAACAGTGTTTTCACGTAATACTCTTAATGTTACTCTATCTTCTGGCTGCGTGTTTTTCACTATATAACTTATAAGATCTGCAGGATTCTTGACTCCAGTGCCTTCTATACTGATAATTATGTCGCCTCCTATACCAATGTCTTGCCTTGAGCCTTCTAAAACATTCTGACTGGATCTGATTCCAGCATTTGCAGCTGGGCTATCTTCCACTACGCTCAGTACTAGAGCTCCTCGCTGCTTTATGTCTAATTGCATTGCCTCTATTATATCTAGCGATATATTGCTCAAACTAACTCCCAGCCAAGGGTATATATATTTACCTGTTTCAATCAGATGTGGAACAACCATTTTCACTATGTTTACAGGTACTGCAAATCCTACACCAGAAGAAGAACGAGATTGAGACAATATCATAGTGTTAACACCTAAAACCTTACCTTCAGAGTTTAGAAGTGGACCACCTGAGTTACCAGGATTGATTGCCGCATCAGTTTGAATCATTTCAGGAATTGAAAAAAGGCTGTGTCCAGGTTGCAAGGTGCGGCCCACAGCACTTACAACTCCACTTGTTAATGACCAGGTCTGTCCAAAAGGGTTACCAATTGCTATTGCTCGTTGACCCACAAAAGATTTGTCAGAGTTTCCAAGATTTACTGGGAAAAGTATTGATTGATCAACATCAACCTTGATTACAGCAATATCGCTGTCAGGATCACCACCGATAGGTTTTGCTCGTACTATTAATCCATCTATGAAACTGACTTCTAGTATTTCAGCATCCTGCACTACATGGTAATTTGTTACTATATGTCCCTGTTTATCATATACAAAACCTGAGCCTTCACCCCATTGTAAAAATTGGTCTGGTGCATCTGGAA
>DCAJ01000101.1:21538-25898 GCA_002311455.1 Anaerolineales bacterium UBA1136
CAAAATCAAAACCTTCTGGAAGGCTTGGATTGGAAATTGAATCCATCTGTTTCGTAACGGTTATATGTACAACCGAGGGTGCTACGGTGGTAAAAACGTTGTTAAGCAATTTTTCTTCATTATCTGCTTCTATAATGTTTCCCGATGTTGGCGATGTAGAATCAACCTCAATCAATTGTTCAACCTTTTGCAGTTGTGTATTCTCCGATGTGATTGTGGTTTCGGCTTCTTCTATTGCTACCAGATTACCAGTAGAACACGCAGTAAGAAAAAGTGCGATTCCTACAACAAGCATGATCATGTTACTTTGATTTAGATAGTATTTGTGATTATTCATGTCTAAGTCTCGCAATAGTTTTGTTGATGGCAACTATTATTAGTTTAAGAGTTAAATGTTAAATACCATAAAAGAACAAGATTATTTGTAGTATTGTTACAAATCTATGGATATAAACTTCAATCAGTAAGAATTGGGTGTTAGACTAGTTTATGTCTGTAATATGAGCGACATTAGGAAGACTACTGCATGTTTGCGTCAATGTAATTGACTGCTTCACCCACAGTTGTGATCTTCTGTGCCTGCTCGTCAGATATTTCACCCCCAAATTTATCTTCGAAGAACATAATCAATTCGACCAGGTCAAGGGAATCTGCGCCTAAGTCTTCCCTGAAACGGGCGTCAGTGGTGATTTTATTTGATTCTACATCTAACAATTCTTTGACAATAGCTTGTACATCTTCTAGTGTATCAGACATATATTAACCTCTTGTTATCTATTACGGGGCGTCATTGTAATACTTCATTTCATATTGTCAAGGGTGTCTATATCTAGTTACAACGATTGACATCCCAAACTCTGACTGATAACATGTGTGCTACTACATCATTGGAACACTAAGCTATGGAAGAAGTTACGACTGCTTCACGGAAAGATGATCATATTCGTATAAATATTGAGCAAGATGTTCAATTTAAATCGATAAGTAATGGATTGGATAAGTTGTACTTCAATCACGATGCACTACCAGAATTAGATCTCGATGATATAGACACTACCATAACAATATTAGGCAAGAAGCTTAGCATGCCGCTGCTTATTTCCTGTATGACAGGTGGTACAGCAAAAGCGGGTCGTGTCAATAGAATATTAGCGGAAGCTGCACAGCATGCTGGTATTGGTCTTGGACTGGGTTCAATGCGTGTTGCATTGGAAAGTTCGGCTTCTGTATCCAGCTTTCAGGTTAGGGATATAGCTCCTGATATATTGTTATTTGCAAATATAGGTGCAGTACAGCTGAATTATGGGGTCACAGCAGATGATTGTCGAAGGTTGGTTGATCTGTCAGGGGCTGATGCACTTGTTTTACATTTCAATCCTTTGCAGGAAGCTTTACAACATGAGGGACAGACTAATTTTTCTGGGCTATTAAATCAAGTTAAAACTTTATGTGAAGTTCTAGGTCGTGATGGTATTTACGTAGTTGCTAAAGAAGTTGGATGGGGATTTTCTGAAAAGACCTGCAGGAATTTAGCAGATGCTGGTGTAGCTGCAATTGATGTAGCAGGTGCAGGTGGCACTTCTTGGAGCCAGGTAGAAATGTATAGATCCAGTGATGATTCGGTGAAGAGAGTATCTTCAGTGTTTGCAGACTGGGGAATATCTACAGCAAATACCATTGTTAATGCGCGTCAGGGAGCTTCCAAAGTGACTTGCATTGCGTCAGGTGGTCTAAGAAATGGAGTGGAAGTGGCAAAATGTCTCTGTCTAGGTGCCTCGATGACAGGTATGGCACACCCATTTTTGCAGGCGGCTATGCATTCGACCGAACGAGTCTTGGATACCATTTGCGAGATTGAACAACAGTTGCGAGTAAGTATGTTTTGTTCAGGGGCGCGCACGATATCAGATTTACAGCAAATATCGTTACTGTCTCGAACATGAACTCTGATCTTATTTATCGTCTATCGCAGGAATATCTTCCGGTACTTGAAGAGGAACTTAGATTCATAGTGATGGATTCGACAACTAGTACAGAGTTGGTCGGACAGATGCTTCATTATCATATGGGATGGGACGACAGCGTTCAATATGATGGTGTATCAGGTAAGCGCATACGGCCATTACTAACGCTACTATGTGCGCAGGCGGTTGGGGGGCACTGGCGCAATGCAATTGTAATTGCTGCTGCTGTTGAACTCATTCATAATTTTTCGTTGATTCATGATGATATCCAAGATCGGAGCAGGTTGCGTAGAGGCCGTCCTACTGTATGGTCATTGTGGGGCACGGAACAAGCAATCAATGCAGGTGATGCTCTTTTTGCACATGCTCATCTTGTGGTACAAAAGGATGACGTTTTGTCACCTGAAAGCAAGTTGGATGCCTTGCGCTTAATTGATGAGACCTGTTTATCACTTACTGAGGGTCAAGCAGCAGACCTAGAATTTGAGAAGAAGAACAAAATTGAATTGGGTGCGTACATGAGTATGGTCGAGGGTAAGACTGCTTCATTGATAGCAACTTCCACTGAGTTAGGTGTCTTAGTGGCTGGTGCGTCAGAAGAACAACGTATGCACTATCGCGATTTTGGGTATGCTCTTGGTATTGCATATCAAGTAAGGGATGACTTCCTAGGTGTATGGGGCAAAAGCTCAACAACTGGAAAACCAACGGGAGATGATTTTCGTGCCAGAAAAAAAACACTTCCTATAATTCTGGGGCTGGAGCGCTCTGACGAACTATGTGCTCTTTATAAGCAAGCTCCGCAAAGTGATGCTGAACTTGGGACAGTAATCATACTTTTGGAGGAAACAGGAGTATTAGAAGAAGTGGAAAGTATTGAATTTGATAAAGTGGAGATCGCTTTAGGAAAATTGTCGAATGCTTGTCCTAAGGGTGATGCTGGGGAAGCTCTGGTTTCTCTGGCCAGACAATTGTTGGGTCGTGAACGCTAATCAGGTTTATTAATAACCAATTTATTGATAACATCAATAGTTGTAACCACTGCCATCAAGATTGTTGATAGTTTTTCTGAAACGTCGTGCTAGAATAAACCCTGCCCCGAATCCGCCTAAATGAGCCCAATAAGCTACTCCGCTGTTTATAATTGCACTAGCTTCGTTTATTACATTTACAAATTGGGACAAAAACCATATTCCCAGAAATATCACCGCCGGAATTTCCACTAGCCATGGCAATATAAATATTGGCACAAATGTTAGTACGCGTGCGCGAGGAAAGAAAAGTATGTATGCTCCTAACACGCCAGATATTGCACCACTCGCTCCAATCATAGGTGTATTAGAAAATGGTTGAGTTATTACTTGTAATAGACCGCCAGCTATTCCGGTAATCAGGTAAAATATTAGGTATTGTAGGTGACCCATGCGATCCTCTACATTATCGCCGAATATATAGAGTATCCATAGATTTCTTATAATGTGAAGCCAGCCACCATGCAGAAATTGGCTACTGAAAAGAGATATAGGTGCGAGTGGATGCAGTTCAACAAATCGATTAGGGACTACCCCGAATGTGTTGAAAAGAATTTCTACCGTTTCCCTAGGAAGCCTGATTTGAATGATGAAGATACTTGCATTAAAGATAATAATCATCCAGTTCACAATAGGAAATGTATCTGATTTATTTGTGTCACGTATTGGAAACATAATTGTCTAATGATACCAAACTACTAGCCATTTAATGGTCAATGTCCATTATTGCTAGGTAATGTAAAGGTTGATAATGCCGAAAAAAAACAAGATGTCTTTAGCTGGAATTTACCCTACCATTCCGACTCCTTTTTTTCGAAACGGAGAGATAGATTTAGATAGACTGCGCCGCAACTTGTTACGTAATTCTGACTATTGTTCTGGTTATGCGCTGCAGGGATCAAATGGGGAATTTGTTTTTCTTGATCAGGAAGAACGTATATCATTGGTCGATGCTGCTCGCGCAGTTATACCAAGGAGTCATCTACTTATAGTTGGTTCAGGGATGGAAAGTACTCGTGGAACTATAGATTTGACTAAGCGTATTGCTGATGCAGGTGCTGACATTGTATTAGTGATAACTCCTCATTATTATAGGAGTTCTATGACTTTCGAATCGCTCGAGCGCTACTACTTTCAGGTCGCATCTGAGTCTCCAGTACCGATCTTACTTTATAGCGCACCCATGTTTACATGCTTAGATCTCTCCTTGGAGGTCATAACAGGTCTGGCTGTGCACAACAATATTATAGGGATCAAGGAGAGTAGTGGTGACGTTCGTAAGATAAACGATTTGGTACGCAACACTCCAGATGACTTTGAGGTTTTGACAGGATCGGCAAGTCGATTTCTGGCAGGGCTCAATGC
>DCAJ01000101.1:25963-40723 GCA_002311455.1 Anaerolineales bacterium UBA1136
GCTGTGGGAGGTATTCTAGCATTAGCGAATATAGCTGCGGAACCACTATCTGAGTTATTAGAATCGTTTTATAAATGCAAGATGGAGAGAGCAGAGGAGATTCAGAGACACCTTGTTCCTGCAATTAAGGCTTTGAAGAAGCATTGTGGAGTTGCTGGTTTGAAAGCAGCACTAGAAATGATAGATAATTGTGGGGGTGAAGTACGATCACCCTTATTGCCTTTACTCGATTCCGAAAAGATGGAATTGCGATCTGTATTGAAGAAAACTGGCTTGTTATAATGGTTACGGAGTTATAGAAGCCATGACAGTATCTGTAAATTGCTAGGCACTGTCATGACAGTACTATTATCATTGTTACAAAGTAACTTCGGGAAGGTGCGTCATAGCCTCCTTGATTTCGTCTTATGGATATGCGTAGTCGTGTAGTGCTCCTTGCAGATAATCATCATACGCACTAAGATCGAAGTGGGCGTGTCCACATAGATTAAACGCAATTACCCGACTTGTGCCTTCCTCTTTACATTTGATTGCCTCATCTATGGCTGCTTTTACAGCATGTGCGGCTTCAGGTGCGGGAACTATTCCTTCTGCTTGTGCAAACTGCCGACCAGCAGCAAAGATGGATAGCTGNNAGCAAATGTGGATAGCTGAGGCAGAGCTACGGCCTATATATTTCCGTTGTCATATAGAGCACTGACGTGCGGCGACATTCCATGATAACGTAAACCACCTGCATGGATTCCAGGAGGCACGAAGTTGTGTCCTAGGGTGTATCTATTCATTATGGGAGCCATGCCAGCAGAGTCGCCGAAATCAAATGTGTATTCTCCTTTAGTGAGAGTTGGGCAAGACATAGGTTCTGCAGCTAATAACCTTGTCTCTGTATTGTTGGTAAAATTTTGATGGAGAAATGGAAATGCAAATCCAGAAAAATTGCTACCTCCGCCAATACAACCAATGACCACATCAGGATATTCTCCAGCTAGGTCGAACTGTTCTGTGATTTGGAATCTAATTTGAACGGGCCACGGGGACTTGCAAAACTGACTTGGCGCAGGTATTCGAGCAGTCTACTAGTATTGCTAGTGTCCCCCTGTACCTCATTCAATATATGAGAAATTATTTTACCAGTATCATAGCCCTGTACTGCAATAACATTGGCATCTGCATTAGTGCGGTTCTTGTATGCAGTAGTAAACTTCCTGTTAGTTTGATTATCAAGTAAAGGAGCCCAGTGTAGTCCGCTTCTTGCCCCCAATACAGCGGATCCTTGTGCAGGTAACACATCCTCTTCAACTGCAAAACCGGAACATACCAGAGGTATGTCCTTGCTTAGCCCAAACTCGTTATAGGCTTTTACAAATGCCACCGCAGCACTTCCGCTATAAAAACAGAAAACCATAGGTGGGTTTGATTTGCGAATCTCTGTAATGAATGGTGCTGGATCTCCCATGGACTGGAATGGTGTAAATTGCTTACCTAGTATCACGCCACCAGCTGATTGGAAGCTATGGGCGAATGCATCAACCATATTGTGGCCAGCACCATAATCTGGTGCAGTCATGAACAATGAACACTTTGTTGGCCACATTTTCATAAGTCTATAATCCAAGTGGCCAATTTGGTTGCCAGTTACTGAAAGAAGACCGCCAAATATAAGGCGATTTCATGTCTCGGCTGATTTTATTCCCTCCGGCGTTGGCACAAATAAGTATTTTTGTTGTTGTGGAAATATTCTCGGAGTCCGTAGAGTACCCCTGTACTGACTATTCCAGCTACTAAATCGACTTCATCTTGCTCAATCAGTTTGCGCGCCTTTTTGCTGTGCTATATCAGGTTTCATCTCTGTGTCTTCAGCGACAATTTTGATATTTCGCCCACCTGCCTGATTACCTATTTCATCAAGATACATTTCCAACCCAGCCGTGATGCTATCGCCCAAAGCAGCGTATATTCCCGAGTATGGCAATAGCACACCTATTCTAATTGGTAAATTTGTGCTACTTCCACCACCACTGCTACTACTACAAGCAGTTGCCAGGGTACTACCTGCATATGCCACGGCTCCTGCTCCAGCTATCTTAAGTAGGTTGTGCCGAGAATAAGATTGGATTATCGCGTAAGTAAAATCTGTTTTGGAGTATCGCTCATCGTATGGCTGCCTACAACAAAAAATTTTGATATACGATTGTAGAAACACCTTTATAGATTACTTTTTCACTTTGAGTTCACACGTAATAGAAATGTTGAGATCTTGAATCACTACACTACCGCACTTCATGTGTGTTACTTCAACAACTGTTTCAACATCTCACCTCTTTTTTCTCGAAGTGCTATACCGCTGGCACCGCGCTGCGTTCCAATTATTTCAGCTAGGATTGAAAGTGCCACTTCAGCGGGAGACTCAGCACCTATATCAAGTCCTGCAGGGGTATGTACTTGTCTCAATATCGAAGGATCAATATCATTTGCAATAAGGCGTCGGAATAGTTCTCTAGCTTTAGATGGGCTAGAAACCAGTGATATAAAGGCTGGTTTTGCTGCAAGAGCTTGTTCTAATGCAGGTAAATCATAACCCCAGGTTGTGATAACGACATAAGTGTTCGAGTTTATGGGTTCCGGTATTGGACCTAGAGTTTCAGAAGTTTCCTCATAATCAACTATGTGAATTGCATCGACATCTGGAAAGCGATCATTGTTTGCCCAGTCTTTACGATCGTCTATTATCACAATGCGCATGTCTAGGATGGCAGCGATCTTCGCCAGAGGCTGTGCGATATGTCCTGCACCAACAATTAATAATGTAGGGTCTGGTCGTAGTACTTCCATAAGTATGTCTACTGCTCCGCCACATAGTCCCACTGATCCGCTTCTACCATTTGGATCAAAAACATAGTTCTTTAGCTCTTTGTTTCCGTTAGAAAGTAACTTCAGAGCATCTTCTATAACTCTGTGCTCGAGTGTACCTCCACCTACAGTTCCCCGTATATCACCGCTACCTAGGATCAACATTCTGGCTCCTAGATGTCTGGGTGCTGAACCACGAGCTCGTACTACGGTGGCCAAGCACGAGGTCCTACCTGCCTTGAGCTCCTGAGTGGCTGCTTGGGTAACTTGCAGGAATTCGCTCATTTATAACAGGCGTATTGTTATTAAAGGTACAAAAAAAGTAATCGTGTGCATTTGTATCCACTAAACCCAATTTCGGCAGCAGTTCACGGAAGCAGTGTATCAGTTCAATCGTAGCAATGTCAAGTTCATTCCGCAGCAATCTTTGTTACTGGTCAATTGCATCTATAAACTATATATGTAGCTCTGGATTTTCCAATGGCACTATCAAATTGGTGTCGATCACAAGAATTATTTGTGTTTTGGTGGCCTATCGAGCAAATTGTTAGTTAGAAATCTCTTTCGTCTTTCTAGAGAGATGATAGACTTCTACGGATTATGAGTACTACGCAAAATATTGATACAGCAATTACAAGGCGTATTACTACAACATTGTTTATCACCAAAAGCCTGCACTCCACTGCCCTAGTAGGATTACTCACTGTTACACCTATAATTGCAGTAAACCTTACTGGTAATGATATAGCTGTTGGTTTACCAGCAACATTGGTGCTTATTGGTCGTGCTATTGCGGCTTATCCAATAGGATGGTTAATGGATCGTTTAGGCCGTAGGACTGGCCTTAATGTCGGTTTTCTGGTTGCAATCTTTGGTATGAGTTTGAGTGCCATTGCTGTCGTGAATGGTATTTTGTGGCTTTTTCTGTCAGGCTCTTTCTTTCTTGGGATGTCTCGCAGTGCTGTAGAACAGATGCGTTTTATAGCCGCTGAGGTGCAACCTGAAGGAAGACGTGCTCACGCCATTGGCCTGATTGCTTTTTCCAGCACTATAGGGTCATTGTCCGGCAGCCTGTTAATGGATACTAGCCCCAATTTGACAGTGTTGATTGGAATACCAATTCTAGCAATCCCATTTGTTTTAGCTGTTGTTCTCATGTTCATAGGTCTCTTACTAAATCAATTATTCTTGCATCCAGATCCATTGGATGTCAGCAGAAAATTGGAAGCCAGCAATACACAGACTGAGACAAAACAAGTAGGCAGTGCCCGTTCTATGCGCCAGATATTTGTGCAGTACGAGGTAATATTGGCAGCAGGCGTAATGGCTATATCGTGGTTGGGAATGACAGTTGTCATGCAGGTCACTCCTTTGCACATGAATTATGAGGGCTATCAAGTACCTACTATATCCAGGGCTGTGATGATACATAGCTTGGGTATGTTTGCTTTTTCTTCAGTAACAGGGTGGCTAACAAGTAGTATTGGAAGACTTCCAGTAGTTGCGATTGGAATTGTATTGTTGATTATTGCCGGGATTTGTGGGTGTTTCGCTCAAACACTTATAACATTATATATTGCAGTGTTTTTGCTCGGAGTCGGCTGGAATTTTTGTTACATTGCTGGCTCGGCGATGCTGTCTGACCAACTACAGTCAGAGGAACGTGGACGAGCGCAGGGTGTTAGTGAAGCTTTCATAGGTGTAACTGCCGCTATTGGAAGTGTTACAAGCGGATTTGTGTACGCTAGTTATGGGTACATGGGTTCAAATTTAATTGTAATAGGCTCCTCAGTTTTACTATTCGTCATCTTTGCTCTACTAGGTAAACCTAATATTCAGACTTCCGGTTCTGTATCCTGATTAACACGAATCTCTGGCTCAGAAGTTGCAGTTTGGTATCGCATGACTATTGTATCTAATGCTAATCCTGATGGAATAGATTACTGGCACGAGAATCCAGTAACTAGGATTGGTTGGGAATTGCTCGAGCGAGAACCGCATGTGCTAGAAGTAGGAGATATTGTACATGTCCAGGGACGCAGTCTTTTTTCAAGGATCATAAGATGGGTAACTAGTTCATCGACTGAGAAGCTGTCATGGTCTTCTCACAGCGCATTGGTTCTAGAAGTTGGAAATTCTATTAAAGTTATAGATACTGTTGGAGTCCGAATCGCAGATAGGACTATTCGATCGTATCAAACTTTGAAATCGAAGGTCCTTGTGTCGCGTGTGCCCGGAGGATTGAGTACGAAACAGAAAGAAATGATGGTGGCAAAAGCACTTGAGTATGAGGGGCGTTTGTACGGAGTATTTAAGTTGTTTGCACATGCACTGGATCGTTTCCTTGACAATCGATATGTGTTCCGTCGGTTGGCAACAATGGATCAATACCCTATATGTTCGTGGATTGTTGCCTATTGTTACAAACGAGTATTAGGATTGCTGTTTGGAAGCCTTCCCAACGCAGCTCAGCCGGATGATATTCTAGACTACTGCGTAGCCAGTCGGTGGACATGCGTGTGGGTAGATTCGTCGAGAACACTCGAAGAATGTAAGCGGGCTTATGTTGCCTGATGATTTGTGTTAGTGCTGACTCTCACCTAGAGTAATGGTAACAGTGCGCAAATCTTGCTCTCGGACTATCGAAGCAGTAATTGTATCTCCTGGCTGGTGAGACATCAGTACATTTATAAATGGATGGTCTCCATCAAGAGGTGTGTCGTCCATCTTAACAATAATGTCACCGGCTTGGAGACCAGCTATATCGGCAGCTGAACCACTTGTTACTCGATTTATGTAAATACCCCATTCTACAGGAAGGTTATATACCCAAGAAATTCTCGGTGTTACTGATTCCCAAGTGATTCCAAGGTATGGTCGAGCTACACGACCATTTTCAATCAGCTGCTTACTGATTGCTCCCATAGTGTTCGAAGCTACTGCAAATCCCAGGCCTTCGGTAACCAACCTGCCAGAACTGCCACCCCTTACGATGAGGGTGTTCAGACCGATAACTTGGCCGGCCAAGTTAACTAGTGGTCCTCCGGAATTACCTTGATTTATAGCCGCATCGGTTTGTATTAAATCTTCTAATTGGTATCCCATTCCCGTATCAACTGTTCTTCCTGTAGCACTAACTACACCCACGGTCACTGTATTTTTAAAGTCGCCAAGAGGGCTGCCAATTGCAATTACTGTTTCACCAGGTCTAAGAACATCTGAGTTTCCCAGAGACGCCACTCCTGGCAGAGGAGGTTGCACTTGAAGTACTGCTATATCTGCATAGGCATCTGATCCTACCAATGTGGCTTGGGCAGTTTCACCGTCCATGAACACAACTGATAGAGTGTCGTGACCTGCAATTACATGATCGTTAGTCAGCAAGTATCCATTGTCGGATAAAATTACTCCAGAGCCAGACCCTTGTTCAGTACCATTTCTAGATATATTAAGTACTGTTACTACAGATGGACTAATCAGCTCTACCGCTTCAGTAATAGCAGTAGTAATCTCTATAGATTTTGTTGCTAGACTTATCTCATTGTTAGGTTCTAATATAGTTGATGTTGGTACTGCAATTATTGGTGTCGATACTGACTTCAAAGAGTCGATACTTGAGACAAAAATAGAAGTCGGGGTAGGTGTTACAGAGTTTCTTACAGCAAGATACACTGCTGCTCCACCTGTCAGAGCTCCAGATGCTGCGGCTAAGGCGACAATGAAAACTAATGGAAAAGTAAGTGTAGAGCGATTCATTAATCTCTTCCTATTGTCACCCGTTTCAATATACCAACGGGATACCCCGTCATTTTTGCTAGGTCTCCTGTCATACGTACTATAGGTAGCAACAACATTGCATTGACCCGGTCTAATGTTGGTAATTCACGCCACAGGATCTTCACACGTATTATCGGTCTTCGTATGTATGCCATGCCTGCAATGATTCCCAGTAACCATATGGCAGGGTTTACTGTAAGCGCTGCATATACACCAAGAGGCACTGCGATCAAGTATGTGAAATACCTTATGAAATGAATGTGTAGGAACAACCCTGCGTGACCATCGCCAGATGCATAATTATAGTATTGGCGAGCAAATCTCTTTATGGTACTACGTGGTTGAAATTGAACCAATGCTTCGGGTACGAAAGTGAATTTTCCAAAACATTCTATCATCTTTAGGTCGAAGACTACATCTTCTGAATAATCCAACCACTCTGGATATCCACCTACTGTTACCCACGCTTGTTTGCGAAAAGCTACTGAACGGCTGGAAGGTAAAAATGTTTGTGGCCTAATGTCTTCTAACACTGGTAATACAGTGGCTCCCATTGCTGTTTCAAACACAGTCTTAGCATCTGTGCAGAAAAAACCTGCTGCATGCATTACTTCTCGTTGTTCGAAACATGCAGTAAGCATTTCAAGCCAGTCTGGTCGCAGTCGGACACCGGCATCGGTCACAGCTATTATGTCTCCACGAGACTCGTGTATTGCAACATTCCTTCCAGTAGAGATGTTGGCACCAGGCCGACGTAGTATTTTGAGAGGGACTTGGTCAGAATATTCTGACATAATTGAAACAGTATTGTCACTGGATCCCCCATCACACACTATTAACTCATCCGGTAACCGAGTTTGTTCTAGAATGGAATCAAACAAACGCCGTATGTTTGATTCTTCATTATGTACAGTAATGGCTAGGGAGATTTGCATGCGTGACATTATAGCTTGGTCCAGAATAAAGTTAGTGAATATGCAGTAGTTTGTTAATACGTGTTTCACTACATCTATATTATATATATAACACAATAGTAATAATATGATAATGGTGTAAATGGGTCTGTTGAATTATCATTGTGAATGAATATAATTACACAAGTGATAACTTGAATTTATAATTTAATAGCACATTAGCACATTAGCACATAGTTTAGATTGTATTATGCGGTATTTACCGTGCAATACAATTAGGATATAAACAAGATATACGAGCACAACATAAGAATAATGATAATAGGATCTAATAAATGAATCCTCTACAAAAACTGCAGTTGTTAGGTCAATCACCGTGGCAGGATAACATTAGTAGAGACCAGCTTGTTTCCGGGGCGTTACAGGATATGGTCAATGATGGAGAAATTACAGGTCTTACATCTAACCCTACTATTTTTCAGCAAGCTATATCTGGCAGCAATGATTATGACGTTACTATTGGCAAGCTTTCAAGTATAGGTTTTGATACGGAGGCTATTTTCTACACTCTTGCAAGTGAAGACATAATACAAGCTGCTGACATATTTCGCTCCGTGTACGACAGTACAGGTAGTACTGATGGTTTTGTTAGTTTAGAGGTTTCTCCTAGGCTGGCTATGGATACCTCTGCTACAGTAAGCGAAGCAATACGATTATGGGAAAAGGTAGACAGACCTAATCTTATGATAAAGATTCCCGCTACCATTCCTGGATTAGAAGCTATTACTATGGCAATCAGCGCTGGCATTAGTGTCAACGTGACATTGATATTTTCTGTAGAGCGTTATTCTAAAGTGATAGATGCATATATGATCGGTTTAGAGAAAAGTTTGGAAAACGGCCATGACATAACCAAGGTTAATTCCGTAGCTAGTTTCTTTATAAGCAGAATTGATACTCTCGTTGACGCTAAGCTGGATGACATTTCAGCTAGTGATGTCGATATAGATTTTATGAGAGGTAGAACTGCTATTGCCAACGCCAATCTTGCTTATAAGCTTTTTCAAGATAGTATTAGTAGTAGTCGGTGGACAAGTTTACAGAAGGAAGGCGCACATGTGCAACGACCTTTATGGGCAAGTACTAGTACGAAGGATCCGAAATATAGTGATGTTCTCTATGTGGAATCTCTGATTGCAAAGAATACCGTAAACACAATGCCGCCTAGTACCATGCAGGCTTTCAAAGATCATGGTAATGCTACTGAGGGACTCGAAATGGGTCCTGAAGAAGCAACAAGACACATGGAACAATTAGCTAATTTTGGAATTTCTATGGAGGAAATAAGCGCAAAACTAGAAACGGATGGTGTAGCTTCTTTTAGGGAGTCATACGAGCAGTTGTTGTCTGTGATTGAGGAGCGTAGCATAGCCCTTAGTACTGAGGGCATACACTAGCGTAAATATACCTTAGAACGCAACAACAATTTGTCTATTTCGTGCTAATTAGACTTTTTAGTACGTTCCAAGCAAAACCTAGAGCTACAATTATCCAGATACTGGCAATGATATGCATAGGTTAAACAATTAGTTTGTCTACATTTCTACATGCACAACAGTATTAATAATCCGACAATGGTTACGCCGCAAATATGGACTGTTAGCAAAAACCGATCTTCTACGTATGTCTTGATGGCTGAATATATTGTGCCCAAAACTATCTCCTAAATAGAGGGCCGACATCGCTCGAATCATGGAAATGGATTTATTGAAATCTACCCGAGCGATGTCGGCGAGGCCAGTAATACTTTGTTTGGTAGTGCAAGACTAATGCCATTTCTTGTATGTTAGAAAATCATTTGATAGTTTGCAGTTTACTTACGGGTGTTTCCAGCCACCTTCAGTTGGACTAAATTCGCGACTCACGGGTGAAATTGACCAGTCGTAAGCATTGCGCGTTCTTGTATCTTTTGAGGCTAATGTTATCGCTTGTTTTTCTTCTGTTTCATCAATTACCCAGTAATCAACTAGATGCAAGTTTTCATCTTTGGTACGAACTATGTATTTCATTTCCACTCCCTTAAAATACGTACAATCTGGAGATAATATGTACGAAAAGCAGACAGTGCAGGATTCGTGCCAGATGGATTGTCTAAATTAGTTCGTGCACATAGCCAAGTAAGAATTTTGAGTTATTATGTACTTGGGCCCAAGTTTTCTCTTGGTATCAATAGATACACTAAATTGGATGCCCAGTGACAAAAAATCTGTTGATCAGGTCGATTATGATATACTAGAATAGTTGAACTATAGGGTATGTCGGGCCTGTGGCGCAGCTGGGAGCGCGCTTCAATCGCACTGAAGAGGTCGCGGGTTCGAATCCCGCCAGGTCCATCTTAGCCGTAATCTTTAGGGGCCCATGGCGCAGTTGGGAGCGCGTCTCAATGGCATTGAGAAGGTCGCGGGTTCGAGTCCCGCTGGGTCCACTTATTGATCTTTATTTGTACGGAAAATGTACCAGAGGGAACAAAAAAGGCCGTCGAAGGGCGGTCTTTTTTGTCAGATGCAGTGTTTCGTCTACAGTTTTGCCAATACCTTCCGCAACGTTGCCAACTCGTTATCGGTCAAGCCTAGATGGTCCGGCCTCTGGCGGCTATCGACGCCGTTGCCCAGGTTCGCTATTCGACATCACCAAGAATGGGTAGAGCAGTTGAGTAGCAACTGGTACTTAACCTGGCGAATCACATCATAGACGCGGGCACATAA
This sequence comes from Anaerolineales bacterium UBA1136, assembly GCA_002311455.1. GTDB lineage: Bacteria > Chloroflexota > Anaerolineae > Anaerolineales > UBA11657 > UBA11657. Next base: position 36,270 of record DCAJ01000101.1, read on the forward strand.
TGAATGGTAACACTAACCTAAACTCCTAATGACCCTTCGGAGATGTACATAAGGATGAGGATTTATCAATGACGACACTTGTCACAGGAGCGACCGGCTTCGCAGGTATTAATATTGTACGGGCGCTCGCAGAGTCGGGAGGGCGAGTGGTCGCCTTAGATACTGTTGGTGAAAGTGGCGAGTGCAGCCGTTACATAAATGATCTGGAAGATAAGATTCAATTCGTGATTGGTGATGTTTTGGACACCCAAGCCACACTGAAACTAGCTGAAGAGACTGGCATTCGAAGAATCGTCCATGCGGCTGCAATTACGCCGTCCGGAGCTGTTGAATCTTCGGTACCGTCACGCGTCATAAATGTGAATTTGATGGGTACTGTAAACATGTTAGAGATTGCACGAAAAATCTCAGCCGAGCGATTTGTGTTTGTCAGCTCGTCTGGCGTCTACGGAGCGCCCAAGAACAACACGGAGCTCGTAACAGAGGAAAGTCAAACACAACCAGGTAACCTCTACGGTATCTGTAAGCTCACCTGCGAACTACTTATGAAGAGATATAAACACTTATTTGAGCTTTCAGCGGTGGTTGGAAGAATGGCGGCAATATATGGGCCCATGGAAAGAGTGACGGCCTCCCGAGGCAATCCTTCAATGATATACAAATTGATCAAGGCACACCTGGAAGGCCGTGCGATAAAGGCAAGGGGGCGCGATTTTGTAAGTGATTACACCCACGTTCATGACGCCAGCTCCATATGGAGAAATCTCACGTTGGCGGATGAACTGAAGCACGACGTATACAACGTATCCGCTGGTGTAGCCTATCCCCTTAGTGATGTCCTTGAAACCCTTCAGCAAGTGGACCCAAAATTTAGCTTCAGCTATGGAGATGCAGACCAAGAGGTTGACGTCGAGATCCGGCCAGAGAGCGAGCGGGGAGCCTTGGATCTCACTCGGTCAATCACTGGGTTCGACTTTTCGCCAAGATACAACTTGAGAGAAGGGTTGGAAGACTACCTGAAGTGGGCTCGTGAATACCCTACACTATTCACGCCTATACTAGCTTAGCTTTGAACCCTAGAACTATAAACGCCCCATGCCCTTAAATTGGCTTTTTGCAGTATACTCTCGCCTACTTCTGATGGGCTATATGTGCGATAATGTCCCAAGTTGCCAACAGGAGGACAGTGGTCCAAAGGCTGCAATGCAGTGTTGCAGCAAACAGTCCGAGGAGGGTTGCTAATGCTGGGACATGATCGCTCTGAATACTCCCCAATTATCGATCGTCCCGTTATCAAGTGGCCTAACAACGCTCGAGTTGCCTTATGGGTGGCTCCGAACGTGGAATACATCGACTTCATCCAACCACCTAACGATGGTGCCGGAGGTTATTACCGAGGCGGTCCCGGGCGATCTCCTTTGCCTGACGTACGTGCATTCGGCAACCACGACTACGGAAACAGGGTGTGCTTCTGGCGTATGCTGGAGGTGTTTGACCAACACAAAATCCGGTGTACGGTCTCCCTGAATGAAGCCATTCTGGAACACTTCCCAGAGATTAAAGAGGCCCTGCTAAAAAGGGACTATGACTTCATGTCCCATGGGATATACAACTCTCGATATCTCAATCATCTCTCGATTGAAGAAGAGCGGGCGTTCTATAAGGACTGTATTGACACTCTTAAACGCCACACCGGCAAACAACTCAAGGGCATGCTCACACCGTGCGTCTCGCCCACCGACGACACGCCGGATCTTATGGCTGAAGCCGGCCTCATCTACAATGCGGACTGGGGTCATGACGACGAGCCATTCCCTATGAAAGTTAAAACAGGGCGCCTTATCTCTATGCCCTACAACCTTGACTTAAATGACGGAACATACAACCGCTTCGGTTGTCCACCGGAATACTGGGCCCAATCCATAAAAGACCAGTTTGATGTGTTATACCGGGAGGGGGCTGAGAGGGCCAAGCAAATGTGTGTCTCTTTGCACCCCGCGATAATGGGTGTGCCCAGCCGAATCAAGTATCTAGACGAGGTCTTGGGCTACATGTTGTCGCATGACGGTGTGTGGCAGACCACTGCAGACGAAATTGCAGATCACTACATGGATAATTATTACGACACGATGGTCAACCACCTTGAAAGGCGTCCGGAAGACTCTCCAGAACCCACCGAAGAATCAGCCAGCTAAGTGGAGGAAGCATGTCTGCAGAACGAAAACATGGATATGACCAACCCTATTATGAGTGGTCGCCAATATCAACCCGCCAACGCCTGACATGGCCCAATAACGCAAGGATAGCCCTATGCGTGATACTTAGCGTTGAACATTATCAGTGGAGGGCCACCAATAATTTTGCTGATGGCGGTGTTCCTGGCGCGCTCCCACCCTACTCACACAAGTCCACGGAACTTCCTGGTGGCGTCAGCGGCTCAGGTAGGCCCTACCCCGATGTCATGAGCTACAGCCAACGGGAATATGGCAAACGAGTGGGCATCTTCCGAGTCATGAATATCTTAGACACTTACGGCATCCGAGCTACAGTTGCCATTGACGCCTCAACAGCGGCTAACTACCCTTTCCTCATCAAGCAGTTTCAGCAGAGGGGCTACGAGATGATGGCCCACGGCGTGGCTATAAATCAGATGATCAGCAGCAAAATGACGCAGGAAGAGGAGCGAGGGCATATTCGACTGTCGATAGACGCCGTCACCAAAGCCACCGGATCAAAGCCTTTGGGATGGTTCGGCCCTGAATACGGCGAGTCCAAGAACACCGTGGCCATTCTAGCCGATGAAGGCATTAGTTACGTGTGTGATTGGCCCAACGACGATCAGCCGTATCCCATGAAGACCCTCACCGGTGATCTCTATTCGCTCCCTATCCTCCTGAGTCTGGATGACGAATACACCCACTGGATTAATAAGATCCAGATTGATACATATTCCAAAATGATCACCGACGCCTTTGACGTCCTATACCGTGAGGGGGCAGAAACGGGACGGATGATGGTCCTGAACTTCCATCCATGGCTCATGGGCACACCATTCCGCAGCAAATATCTGGAATTAGCATTGAGCCACATTTGCGGGCACAAAGAGATATGGAAGGCCACCGCCAGCGAGATTGTGGACTGGCATCGTGGGCAAACAGCAAAATAACGATAACGTCTTTCTGCAACCTGTGACGAGTAATGTAGCTCGCGCGGGTTGCTGATTATGTCCCTGTTATCTCCACCGTATCAAACAGCCAAGGATGTAGTAACTTGAGCATGCCTGTGGCAGCTATCCGAACCGTTTGTCCTGACGAATCCCATTCTGGAGCAACCTCGCACAAGTCAATGGCACCCAGCGCCTCGAAGCTACTCAGTATCTCCATGCCCTCTAGAAACTCACTGGTCTGGATCCCACCGAACTCGGGAGCCCCGGTCCCGTGGGGCTCATGGGCATCTATGACGTCGATGTCGATGCTCAGGTAAACTGCATCGACCCCGTCGGCGGCGACATCCATAGCTTCTTACATGATCTCGGCGATTCCCTTTTCTCTAATGTCTTTTGCTGTAAGCATTTTCAGATTCTGGGACCGTTTGAGGTGGTGTTGGTCTATGGTCAGAGCCGAGTTGAGGCCGACCCAGGTCAGATTCTTGTAAGAAATTATCGGATTTTCGCTGATCCGACGCACCATGGTCCCGTGATGGTAACGGCCTCCTAGCGAGTTACTGTCTTGGAAGTCTGAGTGGGCATCGATGTGTATGTAGCCGAGACGCGCGCCTTCCTTTCGCTCTGCTATACCTCTGGCAAACCCTTCGAACGAAGGATAGGCCACATAATGGTCTCCGCCCATGACGACCGACAAGCCTCCTCGCTTTACAACTTCGTATACTCCCTGTTTCACTGACTCAGTTGTCTTCATTAGATCGGTGGGATAGATATTGAAATCACCGATGTCAACCAGCTTGGGCGCGTCTTTGAGTCGAGTCCCCAATCCCGAGTTTATATCGACTCGAGTATTCTCGGGTGACACGTCGTACCCTACGCGATTATGTAAGGAGGCCTCCCGGATAGCCCTAGGACCGAAGCGCGCCCCAGGCCGCCCGGAGTAAATACCATTGTCGATTGGGACTCCTGACACGACAGCCGTGCCTTCAACAATCTGGTCAATCTCGATTTGAGGCGCCCGAAAGAATGACACTGGGCCACCGTAATAGGGCATTGCATCTCGTTTGTACATTTAAATCCCCCTTCTGGCGTTCAACCTCAACTGTCGATCGATTTGAAGCTATTCAATCCCGGAAACTGGGACGGTGGGGAGCTTCATAGGTCAAATGATTGTAGATGGACGGTTCGTGACGACACTCGCCTATCACCTAGTCCTGGATAGGGTAGGGGTCCCGTCTGGGAACAAGTTGTCGGGAGTTCTGAAAGTGCGTCTACCCGGTGTTGCAATTTG
>DCAJ01000101.1:40938-42860 GCA_002311455.1 Anaerolineales bacterium UBA1136
CTCTGCACCGTTCGTAGTGATTACGATGTCATCGAAGATTCGCGGGGCCTCGCCTACCGCGAGAACGGTGTCAGAATGTGGATGGTAGGAGAACACCATACCTTCTTCCAATGAGACATCGCGGTTTCCCTCAATCATGGCTGAAAAATACGGCCATTCGACAGAGTCCATGCCTGTGCCATGAAAATAATAGTGCTATGAAGGCTCACCCAGCTTCCAGCCATCCTCAAGAATAGTTCGATTGAAGGTGTCTGCCATGTCGCTGAGCATAACACCTGGCTTCGCCATCCTCCGGATCTCCTCATACGCTCGTAACTCGCTGTCCATCAGTTTCTGCTCAAGTGCAGTTTGCTCACGAAATGCGCAGACGACGTTCAATTCAGCCCAATGCCCGCTTTCACCACAGATTTCCAAGCGAAATCCTACGAGGTCGTCACACTTCAGCGGTATATCCTGAGGCAGGCCAGAGAAGCTACCCTCGGGGACCAGGTTCATGTCGTCAAAGGATCCTCCGGCACGGAACACGGTGCTCGCTTCGGCTACCGCTTCCCGTTGGGTCACACCCGGCCCAATGACTTCAACAAAGCGTTCAATCGCCTTCTTAGACAGCTCCCACAGGTCACGGATTTGTTGAAGTTCCAACCGGCTCTTTATGGCGCGTAAGCGGTCTACAACCATATCGGCACTCACGAAGTTTACGTTGGGGAAGGCCTTTGTCAGTTCCTCATAGGCACCAACTGTCAGGACCTTGTGTAATCCAGCAATACCTATGGTGCCCTTCGTCAGATCCTTTTCATTAATTGCTTTCACAATCTCGCTCTGTGGATCCGGCGCACTCCGAAAATCCTCAATCCAGAGCTTGTCAGGCATAGAGGCCCCCGAATAGGTTACGAGTACCTATACGGGTTCACCCTCTAGCGGGATAAGAATTAGTGAGTCGCCCGCCCACAAATGCGTATCAGCGAAGTAGCGTATGTAGCCGCGATTGAATTGACTGCCATGTCCTGCTATTACTAGGGCGTTTAGGCCGTCCTTCTCCATCGCCTCGCGTACCCTCCTGAACCGTATGTCTCGCTCCGTCAAGTCCGCGGGGTTCGCCATATCTGCTCCTCTCTTTCTAAGGTATCCCGTGAAATACTGGTATCTGGACCTGAAGCACTCTGACCTGTCTGGGGCAGTAATCCACAAGCCTTGTTGCCCATCACCTTCCCGTTGACTCGTATCATATTCTCGTTGCTACACTCGGCCAATCCGTGGGCGAGCATTACTCAGGTGCGTGACGACAAGTGATTTTGACTGACGAGCCTATTCAAAGCATCTGTTCCCAATTGGTGCCTGCGACATCGAACCTCTTATGCAGCTCCTGTATGAAAGGGACAGAAGAATTGGGCATATATGACCCCATGAACTCTATATTGGAGATGACATGGGACGGACATTCTGGGCCAATACGAATACCATTGCTATATGCTGCGGATCGCCAGGAGACTCAGGCAATGGGCCCATATCTCTCATGACCTCCCAGCGTGGGAAATACTCATCCGCATACCTATATGGACTTTCCGCTTTTCCCCACACTCCGTTTGCAACCGGGCGTTTGATGATGATCCCCATGTCAGCGGATGCAGCCTTCTGGAGCAGGCCGCTCCTCGCCTTTTGGTCCAAAAGATTGAAGCTGGTTTGAAGCGATGCGAAATAACCTGATCCAACTGCCCAGTCAGCGGATTCGTTGTCGCCGCTGAATCCAATAAACTTGGTCTTGCCAGCATCTCGTGCTCTCACCACGGCCTCAACCATATCCCCTCGTTGTATCTCTTCCAGCGTAGGGGACTGGATCTGCAAGAGATCTACGAAGTCCGTCTTAAGTCTTATCAAGCTCCGGTCGATGCTCTCTTCAATTGTAGCCCTGCTCCAGGGCTCTC
>DCAJ01000015.1:0-4309 GCA_002311455.1 Anaerolineales bacterium UBA1136
GTGGAGTACCATCACCTGGAGGCGATCCCCCACCTGCATCTGCTGTCTGCAGCTTGATGTTCAAGCCCAATTCTAATAGATTATTCATAATTTCAATTTCCTTGTCATCCTAAGAGGATGCGTATTATCTGCAATTCGCAGACCAACCCTATACGATAATACTTTTTTTACCTTAAAAGAATAGCTTACTCTAGGCAACTCCCGTCACAAGCGATGGCAGAACCCCAGAATTCTGAGGAAATCTATTAGGTCGGCAGATATATAATTTTGCTCGGGTCTATCTGATGCATCGCTGGTGAACGTAATTGATTTGACCTTAACCGACTGTGATTAATATAACGTATCAGCACAGAGTATGTCAAGTATGATATTTTTTAGTCTAAGTGGTAAGCGTAGATATGTAGCACTTTTATGATATTAGAATAGTACCAACTAGTGAAGAGGTGTACTCTTATATGTGATACAAATAATTGTCACTGTTTAGTATCAGTATGGAATATATTGTAGGCCGCTGACAAAAGAGTCTTTATGCGCTCAGGTACGTAACCTTTGTCCATCAAATAGTGCTCAAGAAGCTCCTCAGCCGACAATGTCTCAGCAGCTACCCCACCAATTCGTGTCCTAGCTTCGTGCTCAACATCCTTAGCAGTAGAATAACTGTGTGCATCTGACAACGCATCAACGATATCCTTGTCTCTTAGCATCCGAGCATTTTGCGCCTTAATCTGGATCAGAAGACGCACTACTACACCCTTAATATCATGTATTGATATAGCACTTAACACAGCAGTGGTCGGATCCTCATGCTCACGAACATCTATTCGAATGGTTAAAAAGGGACGAGCATTAACTCTAATAAACTCCCAGGCAGTTTTTTTACGTTCGAGCTCTACCCAACAAAATCCTTTAGGCTCTTTTTCTTCGCCAAAATCTATTCTCTCTAAACTCCCTGAATAGACAATCCCTGGATATGAGCCTGAATTAACGTCCTGATGTTTATGAATATGTCCTAGAGCTACATAATCCCACACCTGGTCAGCAAGCACCGACTTACCTATTGAAACGTCCTTACCGAGCATAACAATACGCTCTGATCCAAGTTTGGCCTCAGACACTGATAAGTGACTACTGAGAACACGAGGCATATCATGTTCCTTAGCTTTACTAGCTAGATCTTTGATGAGAGTAACTACGACTGTCTGCAGTACAAGATCCAGATCATGCAATGATTTTCCTCGATGTTTATCCTGAGCAAGCAACCTATTACGCATAGGATATGGCATCCAAGCGAGGAACACAGGACCACTCCTGGTGTCCACTACTCTACCTTCAGGCTCATTGCCAACAATAACATTTGGTACATCAAGAGCTTTGAAAATGTCAACACTGCTGGCCTTAGAAGCCATGCCCGGAAGGTCATGATTACCTACCAAGAGCAGCAGTGGCATATGATCAGCTAGACGTTTTAGTCGTATTGCAAATTCGCGCTGCTGCGTTGGGTTTGGATCTCTCGTCTTGAATGCATCACCAGCAAATATTGCAATATCTGCCTGATTATCTAATGCATACTCAATTACCTCGTCCATGCGGTCTAGAAAATCACGAACTCGCGAGGAAGTTCCAGAATCCACGTCTAGACGACCATAATTTTCCATACCCACGTGCACGTCGGCAAAATGGAGCAAGCGAATAGGATTGCTCACAATTACTTCTAGAACCTAAACAAAGTGTTCTGGCGATTCTTCATTATCTCTCTCGAAGCCCCATTTTCTGGAAATCAAGTAGAGTGGTCGACGTCTGACTTCGTTATAAACACGTCCCAGATATTCCCCAATGATGCCCAAGCAAATCAATTGCACTCCACCTAATAACAAAACACTAATCAATGTTGTCGCCTGACCAAAAAACTCCCTATTTCCAGAAAAACGTAACGCTACGATTGCAGGTATTCCCAGCAAAGCTACACCAGCAAATAAAAAACCCAACGTCATAGCAAGTTGCATGGGCACATGCGAAAAACTGGTAATACCATCAGTGGCGAAACGCAACATGCGACTAAGCGGATATTTACTATGCCCGGCAAATCGCTCATCACGTACATATTCCACCTCAGCGCGCTTGAATCCTACCCACACCGAAAGGCCACGCATAAACCGATGTTGTTCTCTGACTTGTCGCAAGGCATGTACAACCTTAAGATCCATAAGTCTAAAGTCACCACTATCCTTTGGTATATGTAAATCTGTTAGCCTGTCAATTACCCGATAGAAAAAAGATGCGGTAACACGCTTGAACCAGCTCTCTCCTTTACGAACAGAACGTACCGCTAGCACCAACTCAGCCCCATCTTTCCATTTTGATACCAACTCATGAATTACCTCAGGGGGATCTTGTAAATCAGAATCAATGACTATAACTGCGGCGCCTTGTGCATAGTCTATACCAGCAGTGATGGCAATCTGATGACCAAAATTACGGGAAAAACTAAGAACTCGCGTAAAGGATTCTTTAGCCTGGAACTCTCGCATTAGCGCTAAGGAATCATCAGTGCTGCCATCGTCTATCAATAACAGCTCGGCTGCACTATCCAGGTCTCGCACTACTGCGCACATACGCCTGTAAAATTCGGGCAGTGTTTCTTCCTCGTTAAATACAGGTGCTACGATAGAGTATTTTGGACCTTTCCGAGACACAATAATTTAGTATAACCGAAAATCTCTCATATTGCTGATTTGTTCCACTTCAATCTGTTGATAATATCTTTATACGCCTCTAATGTTTCTCAAACATCTATACCCTAATATATACAGTGTCATCGCACAAACTTTAGTGTGAAGATCAAACGCATGCCTGGAGGGCTGGAGGGATTGAAATGTCGAAAATAATTGGAATTGATTTAGGTACGACCAACTCTGTTATAGCGGTAATGGAAGGAGGTGACCCCACAGTAATTAGTACTAGTGAGGGAGCTAGAACCATGCCATCAGTAGTAGCATTCAACAAAAATGGTGAGCGGCTGGTGGGTCAAACTGCTAAACGACAATCAGTAACAAATCCCCAAAACACAATATATTCTATTAAACGCCTTATGGGTCTTAGAGCCGACCAAGTAACTACAGAGAGTGGTATGGTATCCTACGAAATCGTTTCTGGACCTAAAGAAGACGCTAGAGTAAAAATACCACAGACAGGCAAAACATATACCCCTCAGGAGATCTCCGGCATGATTTTGGCGAAATTAAAATCTGATGCTGAGAGTTATTTAGGTACGCCCATAACACAAGCTGTCATAACTGTGCCTGCATATTTTAGCGATACTCAAAGACAAGCCACTAAGGACGCTGGCAAAATAGCTGGCTTAGAAGTAATGCGTATTATCAATGAACCTACGGCTGCTGCTCTAGCCTATGGCCTAGAATCCAATACTAACGAGAAAATTCTTGTGTTTGATCTTGGTGGAGGAACCTTTGACGTATCTATTCTGGAAATCGCCGAAGGTGTAGTTGAAGTGGAAGCGACTAATGGAGATACGCATTTAGGTGGTGATGACTGGGACCAAGCTATTCTGGATTGGGCAGCAGATGAGTTTAAAAAGGACCAAGGCATTGACTTGCGCAACGATCGCCAAGCACTACAAAGACTTAGAGAAGCAGCAGAAAAGGCTAAGATTGAACTAAGTTCATTGAAACAAACTGAGATAAATTTGCCCTTTATCACTGCAGATGCTGAAGGACCTAAACATATGCAGATAAACTTAGGGCGTAGTGAATTTGAACAACTTACCCAAAGCTTAGTACAGCGGTTGCGCGGACCATTTGAAAGTGCTCTGAAAGATGCCGGTGTATCGGCATCAGATATAGATCAAGTAGTACTTGTTGGTGGTTCGACACGCATGCCCATGGTACAAGACCTGGTTGAACAACTAACTGGGAAGTCACCACACAAAGGTGTAAATCCTGACGAAGTTGTTGCAATAGGAGCAGCTATCCAGGGAGGAGTACTAGGTGGAGAGGTGAAAGATGTACTGTTACTAGACGTCACACCATTAACTCTTGGATTGGAAACGCTAGGAGAGGTCATGACAGCACTTATTGATCGTAACACTACTGTACCAATCAAGAAAAATGAGGTGTTCTCAACTGCTGCTGACAACCAAACAGCTGTAGATATACATGTACTTCAGGGTGAACGATCAATGGCTTCGGACAACATGAGCTTAGGTCGTTTTCGTCTAGAGGGAATACCAGCAGCTCCACGTGGTATGCCACAAATTGAGGTCACATTTGATATTGACGCCAACGGTATCCTC
>DCAJ01000015.1:4391-17022 GCA_002311455.1 Anaerolineales bacterium UBA1136
AAAATGAGGCTGAGGACCGTAAGCGCAAAGAGCTAGTTGAAGCCCGTAATGAGGCCGATAGTGTAGCCTACAATACCGAAAAGGCGCTAAATGAATTGGGAGAAAAGCTAAATGCCGAGGAACGGAATTCGATTGAACAACAAATCCAAGAACTTCGTGAAACTATGCAAGAAGAGGATGTTGCAAAAATTCAAGAACTAACACAAACCCTACAGCAAGCTGCCCACGCACTTAGTCAACAAGCAGCCGCCAGTACTCAAGATAGTACAGACTCTGTCGATTCTACTGAAAATGGCAAACCTGACGACGAAGACGTGGTAGAGGGTGAATTCACAGAAGCATAAACTCTCTATTACAGTTTTATATATGACAACAGACTTAGTGTAGCCCGCACATGTGCGGGCTACTTTATTATTAAGCTTTTTATCCCCAATTGATTTGGGATTCACAATCTCTAGTTGTATAATGATACCTAGATCAATCAACCTAATTAGGACTGTAGGTATAGGTATAGGAGTTTCATGATGAAAGCAGACTACATATGGATGAATGGCAAGATTGTACCATTTCAAGAAGCTAACGTTCACTTTCTTAGCCCGACTATGCACTATGGAGTCGGGGTATTTGAAGGTATACGCTGTTATGAAACCCCCAAAGGGGCAGCTATTTTCCGATTGCGAGAACACCTGCAACGTCTTCTGGATTCTTGTCTCATATTGGGCATAAGCAAACTCCATTATAGTATCGACGATCTATGTCAAGCTACTTTTGAAACAATCCAGGCTAATGGATTCAAGGGTTGTTACATTAGACCACTAATGTACCTTGACGGACCTTTAGGTCTAGATTTAGATGCCTCAGTTGCGAAAATCGGTATTGCTGCATGGGAATGGGATACATATTTAGGAGACAAAGGCCTGGAAAGCGGAGTTCACATGATGGTTTCATCATTTACGCGTAATCATATCAATGCAAGCATGACAAAAGCAAAAATATCTGGAAACTATGTAAATTCTGTTTTAGCTAAAACCCTAGCATTGCGCTCAGGATATGATGAGGCCATAATGCTTGACCCCAACGGGTACGTATCGGAGTGTTCTGGTGAAAACCTATTTGTCGTAAATGATCAGAGTATAGATACACCACCTCGAGCAACTATTCTGGAAGGAATCACACGAAATTCATTGATCACCATAGCGAATGACTCTGGTTACAAAATAACCGAGAATCTCATTTCGCGTGATCAACTATATATTGCTGACGAGCTATTTGTGTGTGGAACTGCAGCTGAAGTCACTCCAGTCAGAGCAGTCGACCATCGCACCATAGGTCTGGGTAAACCTGGTCCAATTACTAAAACAATACAACAGGCATTTTTTGAAACAGTCAACGGGAATGGTAAGCGATCAGAAGAATGGTTGGAGTACATATAGTAATCATTTGTCACCTGGTCAGTACTAGTACAAATAGGTGTCTATATGGAAACTTCAAATAAGATTTCTACTTGGAGAAATCACGGTACGGCCCTTAGTTTACTAGGGACTTCACTACTGTCTATACTTCTTCTGTTTGCCTTTATAACGCGCACAGTACCAATTCTCCCAAACTCCATTCCGTTACATTTCAGCTACGAAGGACCTGCACTAAGATATGGGTCCCCACAGAACCTATTTTACGTACCAATGATAGGGTCGCTAATATGGCTGTTCAACACAATTGCTGGACTTGTTCTTCTTCGGAACAAAGATGAACGATTTGTGCTACATCTTTTATGGACAATTACATTGATAGTACAGCTAATTCTGTGGGTCATAGCATTAAGACTCACAAAGGCCATCTGAACCCTATATATATGTTGTTATTTAATTGTTGTCAAATTACTAAATATTCAATCCCTATGAAGTAGCGTGTAACTTATCTAACGCACTAGCAATTCACACTTTGAACTATTAGCTAAACCCAGTACAAGACACTACTAGTACGGTAATTTGCCAATGCGCTATTTTGCGATGACCAAGTCAACCTTTGCAGCCACAATACTTATGATTTTGCCCTTTCTACTGTTCTGGCAAATCTGGTGGCCAAGTAGTGATCACAAACGTGTGTTTTCTCAAGGCGATTTTGTTGAACAACACTATCCATTTCGTTCTTTTGCAGCAGAAGAGATCCGTAACGGCCGCCTACCTATCTGGGACCCATACACATTCGGAGGCTATCCAGCTATTGCAGAAAGTCAACACGCAACCTTTTATCCTTTAGGATTATGGCTAGCATTTGTGCCCAATCCACTGCGCTTCTTAGCATTAGAACTCGAAGCAATTTTTCATCTAGGATTAAGTGCTGTGTTTACATTCTTATTAGTAAGACACCTAACCAAAAGTGTAGGTGCGGGTATGTTGTCAGGTATATCCTTTGGATTAAGCGGCTTCCTAACTTCATACCCTATGCTACAAACTCCTATTGTGGAGGCTGCTACATGGTTACCTGCCGGACTATGGCTCGCTGAACTCTCACTTGCACATCGCAAACTTAAGTTTGCTGTCATCTCAGGAGTTTCAATGGGATTCAGTATTCTTGCAGGACATCCACAAACTTCTTTGTACAGCTTTTTGATAATAGGCACATATATGCTAATGCGCAGTTCGGCAAACTGGAAAGAAGTGCGTTTCGCATTGACTGTTATATTTGTGATCATCAGTGTAGCATTAGGATTGAGTGCATCTCAATGGATTCCCAGTATTCAGTTGGCCTTAATGTCTAATCGCATGCAACTTTCATACAACGAAGTATCTGGGGGCTTTGGCACCAATGAATTGATAGGACTCGTGCGCCCTAACACTGAAGAGTGGTCACCACTATATGTTGGAATTGTCCCTCTCTTGCTAGCATTGATAGGGTTATATAAGCGACAACGTGAGACATGGTACTGGGGCATTGTATGTATATTTTCTCTATTATTGTCATTAGGACGCCACGGATTTATATATCCATTTATATACTCTTTGGCGCCCAATGCAGCAGTCTTTCGTGGCCAAGAACGGGCCGCATTCTTGGTTTGTTTTGCATTAGTTGTATTAGCAGGTTATGGATATAAACATTTAATCCTACAAAACTGGACGCCAAAATGTTTGCTACCAATATTTGTGATAATTGCCACGACAGATTTGTTTCACGCAAATTATGGTGTCATTCTACAAAAGCCATCTGAACATGGTTTCTATCCTCGTACACCTGCAGTGAACTACATTAAGGACCAGCAAGGATACTGGCGCATTAGCAGTGAAGCATTGTTGCCAGGAGGAGGTAATGCGGGCAAGATATTTCATCTTCGTGACGTAACAGGCAATGGGCCTCTGTCTTTAGCACATTACCATCAATTCCTAGGTAGGGTTCCGGAAGTTCGATGGTGGCAGCTCCTCAATGTCCGCTACGTAGTTACTCAGCGCCATATAGATTACCCTGGTGTCAATTTGATTGCTAACCTTACTCAGCCTACTATCTACCAATTAGATTTAGGAAGCAATCCTGTATGGATCACACACGAACTTGAGATTGTGCCAGATCAAGCTAGCGCTTTTCATGTCACCTCCTCCATGGAATGGCTTGATCCATACCAAACGGCCGTACTGGAGAAACCACCATCTCCCAAGCCTGAACCCGCAATAGACTCCGAAACTGCATTTGTAGTTAAACAAGAGAATCATTTTGTTGAAGTAGAAGTCAATTTAAGTGCTCCAGGAATAATTATACTTAGCGAAATTGATTATCCTGGATGGAAGGTGAGTGCTAACGGAAAAACAGTTGAGAATTTGCGCGCATTCGGCTTGCTTCGAGCAGTATCTCTTCCCAGAGGAACATGGGCAATTGTATGGGAATATAGCCCAATGTCTGTTCAGATTGGTCTAATTATTTCTGGAATCACTATGTGCTTGCTAGTATTGCTCCTATACAAAACACTCTATACTACCAAACAATACTTAGACTAAGTCTACCAGACTTTAACTAATAGTCAGAACTAATATGCACCTCTTCCCAAAAACACTTTCGGAATCGTACGCAATATCAAAATCACATCTAAAGGCAACGACCAATTTTCTATATAGTAAATATCCAACAAACACATTTCATCGAAAACTATATCACTACGCCCGGAAACCTGCCATAGTCCAGTAATGCCTGGTAGCACATCTAATCTCTGACGATGCCAATGCTTATATACGTGTACTTCATTCGGAAGCCCCGGACGTGGTCCTACAATACTCATCTCTCCCTGCAAGACATTAATTAGCTGCGGCAATTCATCGAGACTTGATCTACGGAGCCAACGTCCCATCCAGGTTAGACGAGGATCCTCAGGAATCTTAAACATCGGGGCAGCAGCCCGATTAAGTTCCGAAAGTTCTTGCTGCTGGTTTTCAGCACCAACTGCCATAGATCTAAATTTATATATCTTAAACGGCTGACCCAATCTTCCCACACGCATCTGAGTGAAAAATATTGGCCCAGTAGATTCTATGCGCACCAATAGAGCAATCAATATAAAAACTGGAATCAGGAATGGCATTATGGCTAAAGTGACCAATATGTCTAACATGCGCTTAGCAAACACACCGGATTCGGTGAAACGTGTAACTTTTAGACCAATTAGAGGTATGCCTCCCAATTCTTCGACACTGACTCTACTTAAATTTAGTTGAAACATGTCAGGTACTACACGAGCACGCACTCCCCGTCGCTCGCTGGCGCGAACCAATTGAGATATTTCGTGTTGATCACTCCATGGAAGAGTTAGGATAACTTCATGAATTTCTTCTGATTCAAGAATGCTGTCTAACTGGGTCAAAGACCCCAGTGCCTTAAAACGCCCTATATCAGTAACGCCAAGTTCTGAGTCATTATCTACGAAGCCCACCACCCTATACCCCAAATGAGGTTGTGCAAAAACTGCACGCATCACAGCTCGACCAATATCACCAGCACCAACTATTAACAAATTAGTTACATTAATGCCTCTTGCCCTAAGTCTTGATTCTAGAAAGCGTCTGAATCCACGTGCTATTCCAAGAAAACTAATTATCAGCACTGCATCATACAAGAACAGTAGGCGCGAAAAAGCCAAAGGTCTCAGTCCAAAGGTTGCAGCCATTACAAATATGGTACCTACAAATACACCGTTAGTAAGGCGATATACTTCATCAACCCATGATGTACTTCGCCGAATGTTGTAAACTTGATTTGCATTGAAGGCAAGTAATAGTACAACGGACAATCCCACAAACAGTAGAGAATAGGCCTGCAGATCACTATAATATCCTGTTTCCACATTGCGAAACCAGCGAAGTTCATAACGAATGAACCAAGCCAAATATGATGCCAGATAAATCAGTAATAGATCAACCAGGATCCACGCCCAACGGGATTTCAAATTAATTCGCTTCATAATCATTTAGTATCAATCGATTCTTGAACATCAGGCAAACCCAAAGCTCGCGCATAAGTGCGTGCAGTCAATCTGCCAGCAGTTTCCCAGCTAAATCTAGCAGCCTGGTCAGGACCAATGTTACCTAGTTCATTATAATTGCCTTTAGTGTGCAGGACATCATCGATACAATCTGCCAATGTATCAACATCGCCAGGAGGAACAAGTAAAGCAGCTTTGCCAGCAACTTCAGGCAAAGAAGCTGCATCAGTGGTTATAGTTATAGCACCACAAGCCATTGCCTCCAGCACTGGTAAACCAAACCCCTCGTAGGCAGATGGGTACACAAACACACTGCAAGCAGAATACCACAATGGCAATTCATCTTTCGGTACAAATCCTGGAAAAATGACATCTCGGCTCAGGTGCAACTCTTCAACAATACGAAATACTTCCTCATATAACCAACCTTTGTCACCAGCACATATAAGTTTTACATTTTGAGGTCTAATCTTGTTATAAGCATGAATCAAGACCGACAAATTTTTTCTGGGCTCAATGGTGCCCAAGTAAAAAATGAATCTGTCAGGCAGACTCCTGCGTTCTCGAAATTGAGCTACCGCTTTTGCCGAAGCACGTTTAAGGTTTTTATCAAGACCAGGATAAATCACGTCCACTTTTTGATTGTTAACTCCCAACAAACTCACCAAATCTTTCTTTGTATGTTCAGAAATTGCAATAATGCGACGAGCCTTAATGCATGAAATCCGAGTAAATAAAGATAGGTATGCACGATTTGTCCGGTTTATGCGTCTAGGAAATCTAAGAAATGAAAGATCGTAAACTGTTACAACTGTTGGGACAACACTCAAGATCGGTGTAACAAATGCCATGCCATGTAACAAATCCACACGCTCACGTATTGTTATTCTTGGCAGCACAAATTGTTCCCACAGGATACGAGCAACTGGCCATGTATCCACAGCTTCAGGCGCTTCATAAGTCACTAGTTCATCATATTTATCTTCATAATCTAAACCTACAAATGCTGTATAAGAGAACCGCCAATCTTTATCTTTCAACTGGGAAAGTAGGCCATCGATATAGCTATGAATACCTGCCTGCCGGTATGTACCTTTTCTACCCGAACCAAGTAATAAGGCGTTTAACCCAATACGATACGTTCTAGTTTGATGCACTGACATTGGATACTACATTATATCATTCAAGAATCGTCGACCAAGCTTCGGTAAAGATCAACTGTTTTGGCTGCAACACTAGCTTGTGTAAAATGAGCAAGCACGCGCTGGCGACCCTTGTGGGCCAGTTTGCTCCGTAGAGAAATATCGGAGTACAATCGCATTAATACTTCTTCTAAAGCAAATAAATCGTTCTGTTCAAACACGAACCCGGCGTCACCAATAACATTGGGGATTTCACCGCAACTGGAACCTATTACAGGTACTCCACTGGACATAGCTTCTATCAGTACCCTCCCAAATTGTTCCTTCCAGTGTGAAGTAGTTCTAGAAGGTAACACTAATACATCGAAGGTATGTAGCAACGATGGTATTTTGCTAGAAGGCAACCATGGTGCAATTAAGACCCTATCTTCCACTTTCAAACTCTTAGTTAGGTCCCTCAAAGTGGATAACTCGGGACCAGATCCATATACATTCAAACGAACATCGTTTGGCATTCGGGCTATGACACGAATTAGTATGTCCACTCCTTTTTCATAAACTAGTCTTCCTACAAATCCAATATTAAAACAACTCCCAATCTGCTCTGAATTAGTACGCATACGGAACTTTTCAGTATCAACACCGAATTGCGGTATCACTTCTGAAGGTCCCATATAACCCTTGTCTTCAAACACCTGTAACGCACTTCTACTACCGAATATAGCTGCATCCACTTGTCGCATAACTCTTGATTCAATAGCACTAAATGGCCATGGATATTGTTTATTCATGTTCTGCCAAGAAAAAAAGAGGGTTTTACATCCATGCCTTCTTGCGGCCCACATTGCATGCCATGTGGCCAAATTGTAAGGTTCTTCGTCAATATGCAGAACATCAGGATTAATTTCAAACAATCTTTGGCGCAATCGGGGATAGAAATGAAAATGATAACTGCCGTTGAAAGCGATTGGTTCAACTAGTATATGATACCCTGGAGTCTCTGTGTACTCAAATGGTAATACACCGCGTTCATCTCTCCATTTAGGCGGTACTATGACAGTAAGATGAATGTCGGGATTGCTGACAATCTCGTCTAATTTACCTCTATATCCCCCTGTGACGCATGCTTTTGAAAGCATTGCCACTCTTATTTCTTTTGCCATGTATATTAGAATAAGCTTCCTATTGCAATGTCACAAATACAATAACTCATTTATCGAGATCAATTAATACTGCTCTAGCAGGAGCACCCTCACATCCTCTAAGCTTCAGAGGAAGACATATTAAATGATATCCACCTTCCTGTACTCCATCAAAATTCAAGCCTTCCACTGGTATAACCCCTGCTTGAAGCAAGGTAAGATGAGTGGGCCCAGTATTGCCGTAAGGAGCAACTGAAAGATAGTCAACACCAACTAATCGAATTCCACGTTCCACAATCCACTTGGCGCCTGAGTCTGATATAGCAACGAAATCTGTATGAAAAACAGTTTTGTTTTCAGACCATAATTGTGAATTACTAGTCTTAATCAATAATCTCTCTGTATCCTTAGGTATTGACAATGTCTCCAATATAGCCGCATCTATAACCTGTACATCAGAAACCTCAATCAACAGAGCCGGGCCAATAAGTGTGTCAAGATTAATACCCGTAACATCTAATCCATCTTTTAAAAAGTGAAGCGGTGCATCCAAATGAGTGCCCGAGTGGACACCCAACTCGATTTGTGTCACATTAGCCTTTGACCCTTTTCCAATCTCATGTATTCTTTCAAACCGGATTTCGGGATGACCAGGCCAGACAGGGAAACTGGGCTTCAGACTTAGAGAGATATCAATAATTGCCATGAATAATCACCCTTCTCGCTGCCATTTTATGAGTATTGATCCATCAAATTCAGCGCCATTAGCTAGACGACAAGGCTCGCTACTAAGCCCATATATAGGATAAGTGCTACTGCCAACCTGCAAAGTATAAACTTGTTGTGGATCAATCACAAAATCACCGTAACCAAGTCCAATATCCGGATGTAAGCCTGTAGCAAAAATATCACTGCCTGTGGCCCAATTTATCCTCAATTGCACTCCAGGTATTGGGTTATCAACAGCATCTAGAACATATACTTTTAGTAATGGTTTGTTAAGTTTCTCATCACAAATTACAGTACTTTCCAGTAAGTTGTATTCGTTAACCGATGTAATGGTGGGTACTGGACTAGCTACAACTATAGTAGGATAAGGCGTTGCTGTTGAGTCGACTATTGGATCAACTGGTGATTTGATCATAGCAGCCGAAGCAGGTTCGGATTCTAACGAGCCCCCGCTAAGTGCAAGAGCAAGCTCTCCAAGCACTGATACGTCAAAATTAGATCTCCCGGACGCAGCCCACCTTTGGGCCTGAGAAGTTACAGAATCTAGAATATTGGTCATACCTAGTTCGCCCAATCTTATCCTCGCTCTTTCCAAATCGCCATCTCTACTATAAGCTGCAGCAACCATAACTACGTAGGTATCCTGATAATCTGAGTGTAAATCCTTTGGAGTAGCCATTCTGGATTGCCGAGGATATACAACCCATCCCAATACAAGACCAATAGTAGCACCCATACAAACGCCTATTACTATAAGATTTACCCGTATTAGTTTCACGACAGAAAAGGTCTCATTTTGGGAGTATCTGAACCAAGTGCCTTTGCGAGCTCTGCCATTGCAGTTATATCAGCAGTACTGTGTCCCGCAGCAATCATATGTTCCACTCGAGCAGCTACAAACTCACCTGGTCGATCCAAACCGAAATCAGAAAGATAGGCTCGTGTCACGCCAATATCCTTCTCCAAAGCGTATTTTTGAGCAATCAATAACAGATAATCGTTTGCATAGTCTGCTCTTAGTGCGTACGGATCGTTGTCCAAATATTTTACCGGTGAAATCTCCCAAGCATAGTAAAGACTAATTCCAGCACCAACAAGCAATCCGAGGAAAAGATTGAAGAGAGCTGGGCGAGTCACTCGATTCATGCGCTGAGGACGCAAGACACGAGCTTGTTTCTGACGTTGGTATTTGTAATCGTAACGGGTCATGCCATGATAGAATTGCCAATATGCTTCAGGACACATTCCAAATATACAAAATTATTTCTGTTAACGATAATTCTATGCCGAAGGTGGGAATCGAACCCACACACCCTAAGGGTACGCGATTTTGAGTCGCGCGCGTCTGCCAATTCCGCCACTTCGGCGAGCACACAGGGCATTCTAAGCTAACCACGTAATACGGTCAAGCTATACTAAATATGAAACTTGGTATCATTGGACTACCTCACTGTGGCAAAACCACACTCTTTAGTACTCTGACACATGATTACAGTCCCACTGTACAAATAGTTGTTGATGGAAGCACTCAAATAGATACAGCTGTAGTCAATGTGCCTGATCAACGCATAGACTGGCTGTCGACTCATTATCATCCAAAAAAGACATCCTATGCAAAGATTACCTTCCAAGATATCTCGGGCATAACAAGTAGTCAGGAAAGTTTTCCAAGGTCACTTCTAACCATCTTGTCACAGGTGGACGGATTTATACATGTCGTCCGCAACTTTGACGATCCTAATATTCCTCATCCTATGCAGCGTATTGATGCAAAAGGTGACATCAACACACTCCTAAATGAGTTCGCGCTAAATGATATGCTGACAGTAGAGCAGCGACTGGAAAATTTGAGTAATGAATGGGATAAGGGAGGCGGACGAAGTCGTACAGAAATCGAGTATGAGCAAAAACTATTTGAGCAATTACATGATGCACTTGAAACTAGTTATGGCATAGATACAATACATTTGAACAAACAACAGCAGAAACTAGTCTCAGGCTTTGGGTTTCTTACTAGCAAACCGATGCTAATAGTACTTAACTCTGATGACAAATCAGAGAAAACAAAAAGTCTTATCGCTGATAGTAGACATGAAAAGCTCAAAAGCAATATAATTTCATTAATGGGTAAGCTAGAAATGGAGATTACCCAACTTGAGGAAAATGACGCTTCATTTTTCATGAAAGAGTACGGCTTATTAGAGTCAGGACTAGATAAAGTGATCGAAAGCTCTTACAAGATGATGGATCTAAAATCATTTTTTACTGTAGGAAAGAATGAGGTGCGAGCATGGACAATCACAAACAATACCAGTGCCCCACAAGCCGCAGGAATCATCCATAGTGACATGCATTCTGGGTTTATCAGAGCTGAAGTCATGTCTTTTGCAGATCTGAGCAAATTAGGGTCCGAGTCGCTCGTTAAGGCAGCCGGAAAATGGAGGCTGGAGGGCAAAGAGTACATTGTACAAGATGGGGACATATTGAACGTTCGTTTTTCGCCTCCGAGACGCAATTAGCAAATAATATATTTGGAGAAAGTTGAATGACCAATACTCGTAGCAAATTCAAACAAACTGCCTGGGATCTGACTGATATCATTGCCGCGCCAAATGGCCAGCCACTACAGACAATTACCGCAGAGCTAGAAGCAGCAGTATCCGCAATTGAGGCAATGAGACCCAAGCTCAGTCAAGACATCAGTTCAACCGATTTCAACCATGCACTTGAGCTTACTGAACGCGTCACCGCAGCCGCTAACCGTTTGGGGTCATACGCCGGTTTGTGGTTTTCTGGAGATACACAAAACCAGGCTGCACTAGCCTTTCAGGGAAAAATAGAACAGCTCACAACTGAGGCACAGAACCGCGTACTGTTTCTGAGTCTGTGGTGGAAAACTCTGCCAGAGGCATCAGCTGCTCGTTTAACTGCCAGCTCCCCGGCCGATCTCCGCTATTATCTGAGCCGCCAGCGCAAGGAAAGGTCTCACGTACTTACAGAGCACGATGAGAAAATCATCAATATAAAGAACATGAACGGCAGCAATGCGCTCACCACCATATATGCAATGCTGACCAACAAATACAAATTTAATCTGAGCATTAATAATGGAGATGAGAAACGAGAACTTACTCGAGATGCTCTCATGACATACGTACGTAATTCAGATGAAGATCTGCGCGCACGAGCATATCAGGAACTGTATCGTGTATATGCCGAGGACGGAATGGTTCTCGCGCAAGTCTACAAACACCTAGTTCAAGATTGGCACGAGGAACAAATCAAACTACGTAATTACTCCAGCCCGATTGCTGTCCGCAACCTGCGTAACGACATCCCAAATGAAGTTACGGAAATGTTGCTGCATATTTGCAGGAAGAACGCAGCAGTCTTTCAGCACTGGCTCCGTATAAAAGCTGGATTGCTTCAAATGAACAAATTACGCCGTTACGACATCTACGCCCCACTTACCAGTGCAGAACAAGAATATCCATATATTGAATCAGTTGAACTGGTACTGGACACTTTTGAGCAATTCTCGCCAGAGATGGCAGCGTCCGCAAGACGAGTTTTTGATGATGGCCACATAGATTCTGAAAATCGAATTGGTAAGCGTGGAGGAGCTTTCTGTGCTAGCGTGGTGCCAAAAGTTACTCCTTATGTGCTGTTAAACTATGGTAGCTCCGTGCGTGACGTGGCCACACTCGCCCACGAACTGGGACATGCCGTCCACAGCATGATGGCCAAGAATCATTCGGTACTTAACTATCATTCCACTCTACCACTTGCGGAGACTGCCTCGACATTCTCCGAAATGCTGCTCATGGACAGACTACTTGCGAACAATCCAAATACCGCAGTGCGTCGAGACTTGATTGCAAAGGCATTGGATGACAATTATGCTACCATCATGCGTCAGGCATATTTCACCCTTTTCGAACAACGGGCACATAAGATGATCAAAGATCATGTAGGCACTGATGAATTGAACAGAGCTTATATGGAGAATCTAGAAGAGCAGTTTGGAGACTCTGTCGAAGTGAGTGAAGAATTTCAGTGGGAATGGGTCTCGATTCCTCACATTTATTACTCGCCTTTTTACTGCTACGCGTACAGTTTTGGGCAATTACTGGTACTAGCGCTGTATCAACGCTACC
>DCAJ01000015.1:17058-25268 GCA_002311455.1 Anaerolineales bacterium UBA1136
CCGCCAACAGGGCGCAGATTTTATCCCGCACTACCTGAAAATATTGACCTACGGTGGATCTCAAAGCCCAGAACACATCCTTAACGAAGCTGGTATAGACATATCCTCACCTGAATTCTGGCAAGGTGGTTTCGACTATATCAGAGAGATGATTAATGAACTGGACACCGCAGTGGAACAATGATGCAATACAGAGGGGTAATAAATCTATTCTTTAGATCGGAGGTGTGGAAACAATATGACCTCGCGAATGGAAGACTGGTCTGTCAATAGCATTACCAGACGATCCACCCCCATACCAAATCCTCCATTGGGTGGCATCCCGTAACTCATAGCCTTCAAATAATCTAAATCCAATGGGTGAGCCTCACCAGAATCTTTATCATAGTTTCCACCCATATCCAGGAATCGCTGCTCTTGATCTATAGGATCGTTTAATTCGGTGAAAGCATTACATAATTCAAGACCACCCACAAATACTTCAAAGCGCTCAACAGTATCTGAATCATCTTCCTTAGTTTTAGCTAATGGAGAAATATCTCGAGGATAATCATACACGAAGGTAGGCTGAATAAAATGCGGCTCCACATATTTGCTGAAAAGCATTTCGATTAGTTTACCTCTTGTAGCATCAGATGGAACCTTGAGTCCTCTGGATTTGAAATGTGAAGCCAACTGATTGGCACTACAGGCTACGTAGTCAATATCTGAATATTCAGCCAGTGCATCACGCAAAGACACTCTACGCCAAGGAGGATGAAAATTCAATTGGTGACCCTGATAAGTAACCAATGGGCTATTGCAAACTTTCTTAGCTACAAATGCCACCATTTGTTCTGTCATTTGCATCACATCTTCATAATCAGCATAAGCCCAATAAAACTCCAACTGCGTGAATTCTGGATTATGTGTAAGACTAACACCCTCGTTACGAAAATCACGGCCTATCTCATATACACGCTCGAATCCGCCTACAAGCAGCCTTTTTAGATATAGTTCAAAAGAGATACGAAGAAACAAATCCTGATGCAACTGATTATGATGCGTAGAAAATGGTCTAGCAGCTGCACCACCATAAATGGGTTGTAAGACCGGAGTCTCTACCTCAAGAAAATCGCGTTTGTCAAGAAAAGACCTTAATGCGCTAACTACTCTGGATCTTACTCTAAAGATTTCGCGCACATGCGGATTTATTGCTAAGTCGGCATAACGTTCACGATAACGAGCTTCTACATTATCAAATGCTGAGTATACCTTGCGATCACCTTCTGCATCTACTTCCTTAGCAGCGGGCAACGGACTAATACTTTTTGCAAGCATGCGAAAACCTGATAAATCAAGAGTAACTTCGCCAGTACGTGTTTCCATCAATTTACCGGTCACCTGCACAATATCACCTAAATCAAAATCAGACTCAAATTGTTTTAATCGATCCTTACCTATCGCATCGGCTCGAAGTAACAATTGAATACGACCACTTACATCCTCGATATGTGCAAAGGCCAATTTTCCCATTGTACGTACAGCTCGTAAACGCCCGCACAATGTAATTTCTAAGCCATTTTCTTCATTTTCCTCCTTATCAGATGAACGTTCGGAAAAATACTGTGTTGCCATAGCTATACTATGGGTCCTTTCAGCGCGGTGTGGAAAAGGTGACTCACCACGCTCTTGGAGCCTCTCAAGCTTGGCTAATCTATTTTGTTCTATCTCAGTCAGCGATCGCATAGAAATTACACCAAAGTTGTAAACCACAACTATTATACGCATAAAGCGCGACAACAAAAAAGCCCGGTGGCCAGATTAAGACACGGGGCAATAACATGCAACAATTCTATTTTACTTTCGTAATATAAAAGGTGGTGTCTCCAGAAGGTGCAGTAACCACTACCTTGTCACCAGCCTTACTACCTAATAGTGCCTGTCCTAGTGGAGATTCGTTAGAAATCAGACCTTCAGATGGGTCGGCCTCCGCTGCACCGACAATCACAAAAGACTCCTTGTCAGAGTTGTTCTCCTGCACAATTACTGTTGACCCCACTTTAGCAACCCCATCATTCTTGCCCTTTTTAATAACAGCAGCTCTAGACAATATTGTCTGTACTGTTACTATACGCCCTTCAACAAAAGACTGCTCATTCTTGGCCGCTTCATACTCAGCGTTCTCAAGAAGATCTCCATCCCCCTGTGCTTGATGTAAACGTTCAGCTACCTCAGCTCGGCGAACCGTTGTTAGATAACTTAGTTCATCTTCTAGTTTCTTTAAGCCATTCTTTGTCAAGTAAGTCACATTTTCCATATTCATATTTCATTTTCCAACAAAACACCTCAATGAACCTAAAATAAAAAAGAACTGAGGGGCAATCTCAGTCCAGTTCCAGTACATATTTGTGAGCAAATTCTACCAGCATGATCTAGTTCTGTAAAGTCGAATATTATTTGTCAATTTGTGGATGTTTCCACTATGTCATAGTGAGATACTTTACATATATTAGACTAACTTGAAATCCTTTGAGCATATACAAGTAAGTTTGATGACCTAATACACAATTTTGTTATATCTTGAAATAGAGCGATTACCACAAATTTGACCTATAATAAGAGACATGATAAACTCTTTGTGAAGTCATGCATAGTAACCACTGCAGTTTCTACTATTATTTTACGCTCGGAAAAGGACCGTGCGTTGTTTTGGCTTAAGTACACTTTTTAGCAGGCAAGGTATACGAAAGTACGGAGCAACTTCTCCGTGCTTTTTTTGTACATGCAAACATACATACATATCATAAACACAGACAGGAGGAGTGATGACAGTTTGCAGAGGCGTAAGGGGAGCAGTACCAGTTATGTCTAATACAGAAAGCGACATACTAGCGGCCGCAGAACGATTATTGAGTGAGTTGATTAGTAGGAATGGAATCATTTCAGACGATATTGCTTCGGCCATTTTTACCACCTCACCAGATCTAAATGCTGAGTATCCGGCCATAGCCGCTCGCAAGTTCGGTTGGAGCAATGTAGCCTTACTCTGCGGACACGAAATGGATGTGCCTCACGGTATGCAGAGCTGTTTACGTATACTGATTCACTGGAACACAGATAAGTCTTCTGAAGACATAGTACACGTATATCTAGATGAGACAAGAAGTTTACGTCCTGACTTATATGTCGAGGAGCAATAGATAAAGCATGATAATTGTAATGCGCGCAGGAGCCACACAAACACAAATTGAAAATATAGTGACACGTATTGAAAAAGATGGATTTACTGCACATCTTTCGGACGGTTCAGAGCGCACAGTAATAGGAGTTATTGGAGATGATCGCCCAATGGATAGACGGACTTACGAGATAATGGATGGAGTGGAGAAATCGGTGCAAGTGTTACAACCATTTAAACTCGTGTCGAGAGATTTCCAAGAACATGACAGTATTGTAAGAGTTAATGGAGTCGAATTCGGCTCTATCGGTGTTGGAATTATTGCGGGCCCTTGCTCAGTTGAGGATCGTACCCAAATGCTTGAAACCGCTCACGCAGTAAAAGAGGCGGGCGCCCAAGCCCTAAGAGGTGGGGCATTCAAACCGCGAAGTTCTCCGTATAGCTTTCAAGGATTGGGAGAAAAAGGACTACAAATACTGGCTGAGGCACGTGAGCAGACTGGTCTTCCTGTCGTAACAGAGATAATGACACCAGAGCAACTACCATTAGTCACTCAATATACAGACGTGCTGCAAATTGGTGCACGCAATATGCAGAATTATGAGTTACTCAAAACCGTAGGACGGAGCATTCATCCCGTACTACTTAAAAGAGGTATGATGGCCACGCTGGAAGAACTATTAATGAGTGCGGAGTATATTCTGGCAGAGGGAAACCGAAATGTTATACTTTGCGAGCGTGGCATACGCACTTTTGAAACATATACTCGGAATACCACCGATATTAATGCAGTGCCTGTGCTAAAAAGTCTTACACATCTGCCGGTGATTCTCGATCCAAGTCACGGAGTGGGGAAATGGAACTTTGTAACACCTGTGGCACTGGCTGGAATAGCTGCCGGAGCGGATGGTCTTATCGTTGAAGTACATCCAAAGCCAGAGGAAGCATTGTCGGATGGAGGACAGAGTTTGCTTCCTGAAAGATTCGCTGACCTCGTGCAAAAGGCTCGGGCAATAGCTACTACAATCGGAAGAGAATAACTATTACGTAACCATAATCCTGATGAATAAATCCGTAGATTTACTATTAGATGGTCATATAACTATTGTAGGTTTAGGATTAATGGGAGGTTCGTTAGCAATCGCCCTACAGGATAAATGTGCCGGAATTACAGCAGTCGAAATTGATGCGCACACTCGACATATGGGATTAGAACGGGGATTAGTTGATTATGCTACAAAAAACCTGGAAGATGGCTTAAAGCACGCAGATATACTAGTTCTAGCCACACCTGTGCGAGCAATTCTAAAAACATTAGAGGAGCTTAACCGACTTTCTGATCATGCAGATGGGACACTATTGGTCCTAGACTTAGGATCCACCAAAGCACAAGTAGCATCTGCTATGGCATTGCTGCCAAAAAACTTGTCTGGAATAGGTGGACATCCAATCTGTGGCAAGGAGACTGGTGGACTAGAATATGCAGACGCATCACTATATCAGGACGCTGTTTTTGTGTTGACACCTCAAACAAGCACGGACCAAAAAATGCTAGGTTTAGCACGACAAATAATATCGGCTATTGGTTCTATCCCTATAGAGATGGATGCTGAAAGACATGATAGACTGGCAGCGCTGACCAGTCATTTACCTTACCTTTTAGCCTGCAGCCTAGTTTCGGCTGTAAACTTAGAAGGAGATGTTGATCCAATCGTTTGGAAAATGGTTTCCAGCGGTTTTAAGGATACTACCCGAGTTGCCTCTAGCGATGTACAAATGCTTATCGATATCCTGGAGACTAATAAAGACGCGATAAAAAATGCATTGAATCAGCAACGTAGTGCCCTTGATCAGTTGGAAATTGCCCTAGATGGAGATTTAGAATCTCTACAGGCGTCTCTAAGTACTATCCAAGCTATCAGAAACCATCATTTCCCTGTTACACCAGATTCGTCATGAAAGTAACTGGACCTGCTACACAACTGCTTGGAGAGGTGCAGCTCCCAGGAGACAAATCTATCTCTCACCGCGCTCTGCTGCACGCTGCACTGAGTCCAGAAGAATCGCGGCTCAACAACATTCTACGCGCTGGTGTAACAACAGCCATGATAGATTGTCTGCGTCAATTAGGTGTACACATTCAAGAAACGGATGGCGATTTGATTGTTCGTGGTGGGAAATGGATACAACCCAATAAACCACTGAATTGTGGAAATTCTGCTACTACTATGCGATTGCTGATGGGTGCCTTAGCAGGACAACCTATAACTGCTGAACTGACTGGAACAAAAGGTCTGCAGCGCCGCCCTATGGGAAGAGTGGCAAGACCACTCCGTGAAATGGGTGCCTCAATTTCTTCTGACAATGCGCCTCTAGTAATTAAGGGAGGCAACTTATATGGAATTATTCATCATCTAGAGGTAGCATCCGCTCAAGTGAAGGCTGCATTGCTGTTGGCTGCACTTCAAGCCGAAGGAGAAAGTACTATTTATCAACCTGGACCATCGCGCGATCACTCCGAACGGATGCTTTGTGAGCTTGGTGTCAAATTGAACCATGACAACCTCATGGTGACAATTAAGCCTAGCGAAAAGTCTCTGGCCGCTACTAATATATCCATACCTGGAGATTGCTCAAGTGCTGCCTTTCTTATAGCATCTGCCGTCCTAGTACCTGGAAGTAAGATAACGTTACGTGATGTGGGGATAAACTCAACACGTACTGGGATATTGGATGTTCTCACAAGCATGGGAGCAGATATCTCTGTTTTACATCATGGTGAGTCCGGTGGTGAACCCATAGGTGACATCATTGCCAAACACAGTAAGCTAAAATCAATAACTGTACATGGTGACACAGTCATACGGATGATTGACGAATTTCCCGTATTCACTGTAATAGCTACCCAATCTGAGGGCAAGACTACTGTAAAGGATGCTGCCGAGTTACGTATCAAAGAATCTGATCGTATTTCTTCCTTGCTCGGCGAGCTGCGCAAAATGGGTATCGTATTCACAGAGCACACAGATGGTTACACCATTTTAGGTCCCCAGGTTCTAAGTCCAGCAAAATTAGAAAGCCACGGAGACCATCGTATGGCTATGTCACTAGCTATAGCTGGGATGATTGCCCAAGGAGATACCGAAATAATGCACTCTGACGTAGTAGATGAATCTTACCCAGAGTACACACAAACCTTACGTAAATTGGGAGCAAAGGTGGTCTGAAAATGGACCTGTTAGCCTTACTGGGACATCCAGTTTTACACAGCGCGTCACCTGCAATGCACAATGCAGCTGCTTCAGAACTTGGGCTGAATTACCAGTATGTTGCTCAAGATATAGCACCTGAGCTACTGGCAGATGCAATCACATGATCTACGAAAAGGTAAATGGGTCGGCGCAAATGTGACAATCCCGCACAAAAAAGCCGTCATACCATTGATTGACGAATTGGGAGCCACGGCCAAAGCACTAGGAGCAGTCAATACTCTAGTTCGAGTTGGTGAGCGAATTCGTGGAGAAAACACTGACGTTGAAGGGTTTCTCATGGAAATCGACTCTCTCGAGGTAGACCTAGCTGGACGGCCTGTTCTAATATTTGGTACAGGAGGTTCTGCACGAGCTGTAGCCTTTGCACTACTTCAACGTGCTGCAGAGGTAAGGTTGCTGGGAAGAAACGTACGTGAAGGAGCGCAACTTGCACACGATCTCCACAAAACTACTGGTGGGCCTTTGCTTAACTTTGATTGGACTCCAACTGATCTTGGTCAAGCTTCCCAGGAATGTGCATTAGTAGTCAATTGCACACCCATCGGAATGGTGCCAGAGGTTCATACTACTCCCTGGTTTCCAGTTGTACCTTTTCCGCCCAATATATTTGTGTATGACCTGGTCTATAATCCTATAGAGACTATGTTAGTGAGACAAGCACGATCGCACGGAATAAGAGCACGCGCAGGATTAGGCATGCTAGTACGACAAGGAGCACTTTCATTTACACTATGGACAGGCCATCAGCCACCAATCACGGTAATGCTGCAAGCCGCGGAGAGGGAACTAAATGATTAGATTACTGACTGCAGGTGAATCGCATGGCCCCGCTGTCACTACCATATTGGAAGGTATCCCAGCGGGACTGCGGCTAACACCAGATGACATAAACCACGATCTAACTCGACGCCAAAAAGGATTTGGAAGCGGCGCAAGAATGAAAATTGAAAAGGATCAAGTTCAAATACTAGGTGGAGTTATGGGTGGAGCAACTATAGGTTCTCCAATAAGCTTACACATCAACAATCTCGATCATGTCAAATGGAGGAATAAAGCTGTTTCACCCCTGACCACACCACGTCCTGGCCACGCTGATCTCACAGGCGCAATTAAGTACGGTTATAAAGACTTACGCTATAGCCTTGAACGAGCCTCAGCACGTGAGACCACAGCACGGGTAGCAGCTGCTGCCATATGTAGAAAACTTTTAATAGAGTTCGGTATAAAAATAGGCAGCTACGTGACGGATATAGGTAGTGTACAGGCTCAGTTGGAAGGTGTTCCAATAGAGAAACGGATTTCCCTGTCCGAACAATCCGATGTACGCTGTCCTGACCCCAAAGCATCTGAGGAGATGCGTAAACATATAAGAGTGATCATGCAAGATAAAGATACATTGGGAGGAGTGTTCGAAGTGGTTGCACTAGGTGTACCTCCTGGTCTAGGGTCATACGTACATTGGGACCGCAGAATTGAGGCTCTCTTGGCTAAAGCTATTCTTAGCATTCACGCCATCAAGGGTGTAGAGATAGGTCCTGCTTTTGATAACGCTCACAAGCGTGGCACTAATGTTCACGATGAAATTATTCTTGAAGGAGATACAATAACCCGTAATACTAACCGGGCTGGAGGTACAGAAGGAGGTGTAACTACTGGCCAACCATTGGTATTACGAGCAGCAATGAAACCACTTAGCACCACACTCAACCCATTGCAGACCGTTGACCTAGCTACCGGAAAACCTAGTCCAACCACGTACGAAAGATCCGATTTCTGCG
>DCAJ01000015.1:25312-26807 GCA_002311455.1 Anaerolineales bacterium UBA1136
CGCGCAGTACCAAGAGCAGCAGTAGTAGGGGAAGCGATGGTAGCAATTGTGCTCGCCGATGAACTATTGCGAAAAATAGGCGGGGATTCGTTAGAGGAAATGCATCCCAGATTTAGCGCTCTTCGACGCGCATCTTTGAATGACATAGTAATGGATAACGAACCGACTATATTTTGGTCATAATCTCCGTACTATTTACCAACAAATTGATACAAGCTAATATGCATCTGACCTAACTTAATCACACTTATAGTACAGTTGACATGGATTGTAAATGAATCTAATACTTACAGGGCCACCCGGAACAGGCAAAACTACACTAGGAAGACTATGCGCCGAATTGCTAGGATACGATCTAGTAGACACTGACGAGGGAATTGCTAGACGAACTGGCAAATCTATTTCTGAAATCTTTTCCAGTCAAGGCGAAGATATATTCCGAGATATGGAGAGAAACATTCTTGCAGAGGTAACCAAACGTAAGAACAGCGTTATATGTCTGGGAGGTGGCACTCTACTAACAGAAATCAACAGATCTCTAGCAGAATCACACGGAATCTTAATTTGTTTGCGAGCTTCCGAGACTAATATTAGCGCACGTCTAAAAAACAATAATGATAGGCCTTTACTGCAAAATGGTCAGGCAGAATCTTCATCAATTGGTGTTTTGTTAGCCGAACGTAAGGCACATTATGATTCCTTCGACCTACAATTAGACACAGATGATTCTGCTCCTGATGTGCTTGCAAAACATATTGTCGAAAAGGTAATGCCCTGGCATCATACAGTTACAACTCAGACCGGTGGTTACCCACTGATTCTAGGAGCAAAAGCACTTACCTACCTTACGTCAATGCTCAACAACTATGAACTACCTCAGCCTAATCTAATAGTGAGTGACACTAATATCGCCCCACTTTGGGGGAACAAGTTGAGTCAGCAAATGTCGATTCCAGTAATTTCCATCCCCGCTGGCGAATCACACAAATCACTTGAAACTGTTCGCAAACTTTATGATCAGTTCCTACTACATGATTTAGATCGCAGCAGCCTTATATTAGCTGTAGGTGGAGGTGTAGTAGGTGATGTAGCTGGATTTGCAGCTGCAACTTACATGCGTGGCATGCGCTGGGTCAATATTCCCACTACTCTGCTATCCATGATTGATGCTAGTATAGGCGGGAAAGTAGGAGTTAACCTTCCACAAGGCAAAAACATGATTGGCGCTTTTTATCCACCTGAAATGGTGCTTGCAGACCCTAAAACACTGAGCACATTGCCAGCTCAAGAATATAACGCAGGACTAGCTGAGGTAATAAAGCATGGCATCATAGCTGATGCAGAACTCTTTTCCTCAGTAAATACACAATCATTACCTTTGTCACGAGATTTTCTACAAAAAGCCTTAGAGGTCAAGATTAATATAGTCCAGCGAGATCCATTTGAACATGCGGAACGTGCTAAGCTCAATTTAGGACATACTATTGGGCATGGT
>DCAJ01000015.1:26900-29728 GCA_002311455.1 Anaerolineales bacterium UBA1136
ATTATAAACTACGCCATGGAGAAGCCATAGCCATAGGTTTGTACGCTGAGACGCTATTGGCCGAACAAATTGGAATAGCTAATTCTGGTCTTGCAGCTAAAGTAGAGAAGAAACTAACATCGCTAGATCTGCCTACTAGATGCCCATATCTGAGCCCATCGCGCATAAGGCAACTCATGTCCATTGACAAAAAGAAACGGTCTGGTAATCTTTATTTCACTTTGCCAACTAGTGTTGGTGCAGTAAAATATGGTGTGGTGGTAGAAGATCACATAGTGATGAAAGCTATCGAAAGAGCAATCAACTAAAGATAGAGAAGGATACAACATAATGCTCAATGTTCTTGTGCTACATGGTCCTAACTTAAATCTGCTTGGTACACGCGAGCCAGACATCTACGGTACCGAGACTCTAGCTGACATTGACTCTCTATTAACCACTCTAGCCAAAGAGCTGAAAATAATGGTGCGTATTAAGCAATCTAATAGCGAAGAAAAGCTTATTGAGGCATTGCACTCTGCACGTGAGTGGGCAAATGGAGTATTGTTCAATCCAGGTGCTTTCACTCATACCTCCGTAGCTCTGAGGG
This sequence comes from Anaerolineales bacterium UBA1136, assembly GCA_002311455.1. GTDB lineage: Bacteria > Chloroflexota > Anaerolineae > Anaerolineales > UBA11657 > UBA11657. Next base: position 27,490 of record DCAJ01000015.1, read on the forward strand.
ATGCTATTTCGGCCATTAATATCCCAGTGGTAGAGGTACATTTGTCCAACATACATGCTCGCGAATCATTCCGACGTGAATCTTTGTTGGCACCAGTATGCATAGGAAGCATATCCGGATTTGGTAGTCAGTCTTACCTGCTAGGCCTACATGCACTAACAACAAATATACAATCTAGCTAGTGTCAAACAAAGATTAGCTAACAATCTACAAACGCTCTAGCAAAACAGCTTGTTATTGACAAAACTACACCAGACTTTTATACTAATACCTTTAATGGGGTGTTTTCTGGAATCAGACTACTAAAGGTAGGTTTATTACTTAGCAAGATATTTCCTAACCAAGACAGACTGTAAGAATTTTAAGTTATCTAGAAGCAACATATGTACGCAATGTAATGATTAGATTGTTCAGGAGATATATGTAAAATATGTCAGACAAACAGATTACTCCACAACAAGCTATAGCGGCCGCAAAAGCAGGCAAAGCACAAATAGTTGATATAAGATTCACTGATTTGTTTGGTACTTGGCAGCATTTTAGTATTCCTGTAAATGAATTCACGGAAGAACTCTTCAGGAACGGTATTGGTTTTGATGGATCTTCAATCCGTGGATTCCAACAAATTCATGAATCTGATATGCTACTTATCCCTGATGCAAGCACGACTTTCATGGACCCAGTATTAGATGTACCTACTCTAGTAATTATCTGTGATATCTATGACCCGATAACCTTACAGCCTTATAGTCGTGATCCACGCTATGTTGCAAGAAAAGCAGACGACTACATGCAACAAACTGGTATAGCGGATGTAAGCTACTGGGGTCCTGAGGCAGAATTCTTTATATTTGACGATGTAAGATACGAAAGTACACCCTACTCCTCATACTATGCAATTAATAGTCGCGAGGGCTGGTGGAATAGTGGTAAAGATTTAGGACCCAATCTAGGAGGACAGATACAACCTAAACGTGGGTATTTCCCAGTTCCACCTGTTGACACCCTCCAGGACGTCCGCAGTGATATGGTACTTACTCTTCAAGCAGCAGGAGTTCCAGTAGAGGCACATCACCACGAAGTAGCATCTGCAGGTCAAAGTGAGATTGACCTACGCTATGACACTTTGCTCAACACCTCGGACAATCTACTAAAATATAAATATCTGGTTCGAACAGTGGCAAGACGCCACGGACTTACTGCGACTTTTATGCCTAAGCCACTATTCGAGGACAATGGAAGTGGCATGCACTTACACACGAGTCTCTGGAAGAACGGTAAAAATGTGTTCTATGACAAGAGTGGTTATGCTCAACTCTCTGATACAGCACTGTACTATATCGGAGGTTTGCTAAAACACGCTCCAGCACTGTTAGCACTAGCTGCACCTACTACCAATTCTTATCGTCGTCTAGTCCCTGGTTTTGAAGCACCAGTTAACCTAGCATATTCCAAACGTAATCGCTCTGCAATATGCAGGCTTCCTGTTTTCTCTAAAAGCGAAAAGGCTACTAGAATTGAGTTTCGTGCTCCAGATCCCACATGTAATCCATATCTTGCATGTGCAGCGCTGCTGATGGCTGGGCTAGATGGAATAGAAAACCAGATAGATCCTGGAGAACCAATGGATAAGGATTTGTACGAGCTACCACCTGAGGAGCTGGCAAATGTTCCACAAGTACCAGGTTCACTTGCGGAAGTCCTTGATGAATTTGAGAATAATCACGATTTTCTACTTAAAGATAATGTGTTTACTCCAGACCTCATCGAAGCCTACATAGCCTACAAACGCGAAAATGAGGTAGACGCAGTCCGCCTACGTACACATCCACACGAATTTAGTCTATATTTTGACTCATAATCTTCTGGGTTAGCATAGAGAACGACCTTTTGAGCCTTGACATTGCACTGAGGTTGAAGTAGACTACTTCCTATAGGATATGTGTTGACAATGTACTTCTTATTGCTGGTGCTATCATTGCTTGTGTTACTCCTTGTTATTGTAGAGGAGTCTAACTCAAATGGGATGGCCCCGGCAAGGATAAGCAAACACTAGTATCCGAGCTAAAGTAGGGAAAAATAGGAGCCGCCCCACATAAGGGAGCGGCTTTTTTTGTATATGTTATATGTAAGGCAAAAAATCTGGGTGTGATTGTCCGCTGACTAGATCGGACCTGACGAGGAGAGTTGCAAATGCCTAAATTGAGCGGAGCACAAATCACCATGGAAGTTTTGGTCA
>DCAJ01000040.1:0-165 GCA_002311455.1 Anaerolineales bacterium UBA1136
CTTGCGTTGGTTCATCTGCGGGCATTACAGTTACAACTTTGGGAGGCGGCAATTCGGTGAGATCAAGGGCGGGAGTGCCCGGAAACTGGTCTTCGAAATCCTTCCGGAATTCCTCGCGCTCGGCGTCGCTCTCCTCGCCGGGAATAACATCGCGGTCATTCGGAC
>DCAJ01000040.1:228-368 GCA_002311455.1 Anaerolineales bacterium UBA1136
GAAGCTTCATTCGGCGCCCTCCACTAAGGCAACTTCCCGTTTTGGTCCACAGCCACATTGTATCATGGTCACATCAGCAGACTATTCTTGCATCTGGGATTGTCAGCCTGTAAGAGCCCTCCCCCCAATGATATCTGCCA
>DCAJ01000040.1:452-2989 GCA_002311455.1 Anaerolineales bacterium UBA1136
TTGAACAGACCATGCTTGCTGACCCGCTGGGGGCAGGTGCGCAGCACTCTCATGACAAACGGCCAAACTGGTTCGGGTTGGGCTTATGGGCCACTACCTTTTTCATCATAGGCTTACTCGTCTCCAGCGTCAGTAGTGACGTATCCCTTAACGTTGTCGACATCATTCAATCGGTGTCCCTAAGGATTACGGGATTTGCCGGTTCACCTGATCCTACCCTGACCCCTACACGGACCCCCACACGCACACTAACTTCCATCCCGACCCCTCCACCAAATATTGAGTTGCCAAAGCCCGTCGGCATCGAACACTTAGGTGACGCGAAGTATGTCTGTTACGAAATCGAGGGCAGCAATGGCAACCAGTTGGCCACCCAGATGCACGAAAACGGTCCATTTTGCGACACTTGCGCCACGGGCAGGGCTAGGGGGATGGCAAGCTCCGCCATTAGGTACCACGGACCCGCAAGCTCCGCCATTAGGTTCCACGGAACCGATTATGCCAGTTTACTATTAATAACTTTGAATGGCAATCTCCGCCATTATTGAAGAGCAGCTCGGAGGGTTCTTCTCCGCTATGAAGTTGTGCGACGATTGGAAAACCGAGATAGTCAGACGGCTAGATACAGTGGACCCTGAACAGTCGGAGAAGCAGCGCCTACGCCTAGAGCTTCAAATGAACCAAGCTAAAAAGTTATTCATGTGGGACGACATCACAGAGGATGAATATCGCTTCGAACTCACACAACTGCGCGCTCGACTAGCTGAAATGAAACCACCTCAATACCATCAAGTGTTTGCTGCTGGTGACTTGCTGCAGAACTTTGGCATACTATGGCAAAACGCAACCCGTAGTGAGCGCAAGCGCCTGCTAACCGCGACGGTTGATGAACCTTTCGTCACGGATCAAAGAGTGACTGCGCTCAGGCCGAAAGTTGCGTTCTACCTTGNNCCACTGAGTTATACTATACCAATCAGAGTATTGCTAGCAAAACACCCAATAAGATCCTAGGAGCCCACTAAGATGGTTCAACTAGACAAATCCGATGCCGGCATCAAGTGTGCTGTTGCTGGTACCGCGTTGCATACTCCCAGATGTGGAGAAATAGAGTTCCTTCAGGATGCTCTAATTGTCATTGATCAGCCAGGGTTTATTCAGTCAATTCTCACACCGACGGACAGTCATTATGAGCAACTCAAGAATGACCTGAAAGATGACGACAAACTGCTTGAGCTAAGTAATAACGAGTATTTGCTCCCTGGACTCATCGATTTGCACATTCACGCACCTCAATGGCCACAAATGGGCAAAGCACTGCATCTTCCACTTTATGATTGGCTGCACACTTGCACATTTCCGCTGGAAGCGAAATATGCGGACGTTACTTTTGCGGAAGTTGTCTATCGGTCATTGGTGGACACCCTGCTTTCCAACGGCACTACCACAGCAGTCTATTTTGGGACGATCCATTTGGATGCGACGAAGCTCCTAGCAGACATATGTGTGGAACTAGGTCAACGTGCACTTGTCGGCCGAGTCTCCATGGACAATGAAGACCAATGCCCTGATTACTACCGAGATTTATCGGCCGCTAAGAGCATTGAGGATACCCGAGAATTCATAGAATACCTACGCGGACAGTCAAGCGGCGCAGGTATAGTACTCCCAGCCATTACGCCACGCTTCATTCCAAGTTGCTCGGATGAAGCACTGGCAGGTCATGGAGAACTTGCAGAGGAATATGACTGCCACATTCAGACGCATTGCTCGGAGGACAACTGGTCCCATGATTATGGTGTCTCACGGTTCGGAAAGACTGATACTGAGAGCTTGTTAGAATTTGGACTACTCACTGATAAGACGGTTCTGGCGCACTGTAATTTCATCAATCCTAGAGATATGATGACGATCAGGAGCGCACAAACCGCAATAGCTCACTGCCCCTTATCTAACTTCCTTTTCTCCAATGCAGTCTTGCCAGTTAGGCAGCTGTTGGACAAAGGAGTGAAGGTAGGACTAGGCACGGACGTGTCAGGTGGTGCTCACGTGAGCATCTATGACAGCTGCTGTCAAGCCATAGTCGCCTCACGAGCTCTGCAGGAAGGCGTGAATGCTAATCTCCCACCCGAAGACCGTGGGTTGGCAGATGCAAGTATTAATTTCAAGGAAGCATTCTGGATGGCTACAGCAGGTGGAGGTGAAGCTCTTGGTTTTAAGGTCGGTCGTTTTAGCGAGGGATACTGCTTTGACGCCATGGTTATAGATGCTGCTGCTACTGACAGCAATCTTGTCATATGGCGAGATATGGATTCACTCGAAGACGTGCTCCAGAAAATAGTCTACAACGCCCGTCGCCCGAACGTCCGGACAGTCTGGGTGCAGGGAGACATTGTTGCAGGAGGCATTCCACGCAGCAACCGGCAGGTACCCTCGACATAGGGTTGGAGGTTTTCTTATGCGCCATCGAGTATCAATTATCCTGTTTTCACTCCTCATCACTGCATGTTCGGGAGACGAAGAGGCATCCCCTGCTGAGC
>DCAJ01000040.1:3056-3830 GCA_002311455.1 Anaerolineales bacterium UBA1136
CCCCTGCTGAGCAGGTTGCCGCTTTCGATCCCGAAGTATACGACTTCAAGTGCGCTGACAGTATCCTGGGGACGGAAGTAACGGACCAGATTTTCCCGGAAATATGTGCGGAACAATGCCGCCCTCCCACTGCAGATGAACTACGGCAAATTGAACCATGTCGGAATGATGCTATGGCAGAGCAGTCGTCCACTGCAGAACAACTATCCGATGCAGAACAGACGCCCGCTAAGGTCGAGAGCAAACCGACATCCGGCGTGGATACGATATTCAATCTCGACAATTATTACGGTGCGTGCGTGACCAAAGCCCTAGGAGTGGATGTGGCTTCGCAGATAAGAGTAGGCGACCACTCTCCTACGCCATCTGAGTTGACAACAATCAGCGATTGTCTTATGGAAGCTGGCACGACAGAGTTTGTCCAAGTTTCCGAGGCGCAAACAGAGTTCGATCCCGAGGCATACGACATCGAGTGTCTTGACCGAGTGCTAGGAATAGAAGCCACAACTGCTATTGTAGATGCTCACCGCGCACCGACAGACGCCGAGCTAGAACAAATGGAACTCTGTCTCCTTACAGCAACAGAATTCGTAGAAGTCGCCGATGCTCCCGCAACATTTAATCCCGACGCGTACGACCGCGAGTGCGCCGACAGTGTACTGGGCATGGAGGCTACCGACCAACTCTTTCCGGAATTGTGTGCAGACAGCTGCCGAGCTCCCACGACGGATGAACTACAGCAACTGGAACGATGCCGAGTTGGCATGACGGGGG
>DCAJ01000040.1:3981-20639 GCA_002311455.1 Anaerolineales bacterium UBA1136
CCTGCCGGAGGCGGATCATCTCCCACCAGACAGCATGCAGTGTGAAACTCTTGAGAGTGAGCAATGCGCAGAGCTGCGCTGGAAACCTGTTGACGGTCTGCTGACAGGGGCCCTTACCACGCTGCGAGTCGCGCCCACTAGCCCCAATGTGATTTACGCAGGCTTCGATGCGAACGATGTGAGCCTGTGGAAATCAGAAGATGCGGGCAACACATGGCAACGCGCCCACATGTCGGCTCATACTTCTGATGTGGCCATCAGTCCAGCAAGTCCATCCGTAGTCCTCTACAGTGAACTGGAGGAGGGCATATTCATGTCGAAGGACAGTGGGATCAACTGGCAGGTCACTACAGGTAGCAACCAACAGGACTGGGTACGCACTTCGGGACTGTATTTCAAAGCTCTGGCCTTCTCGTCTGATATCCCTGACTTGGCTTACGGCGTAGCTAGCCACGACAGGGGTCAGAGCTTTGACAAAGCAGAAGTGTTCCGCAGTGAGATGTCGGGCCTGAGCTGGAGCCACGTGGGGACCTGCCCGGACTGTGGCAGCGTGTACACGGTCGTAGTGCAACCAGGCGACCCCGACACCCTGTGGGTCGGAGGCGATGGGGGTGTGCAGGTAAGCCACGACGCAGGGATTACTTGGAGCGGTAACCTGCTCACCGGACTGTCAAAATACGAGGCCGCCACACACGACCTCGCTCTCCACCCCAGTGACCCGCTGACACTCCTTGCGGCAACTTCAGATGCCGGATTGTATAGGAGCACTGACGGTGGTCAAAGTTGGTCTCCGTCCAACGACGGGATCGAGAGCATACAAACCCACCAGGTTGTCTTTGCGCCGAGTGATCCAAATATAGCATACCTAACAACCCACGATGGTATCTACCGCAGCGACGACAATGGAAAGACATGGGCCCGTCATGACAACGGCTTGACCTACACCTTTACCAATGCCATTGCAGTCGACCCCACCAACGCCGACGTTGCGTATGTAGGTACAGCTGTCGAGATAAACACCGCGCACTTCAACCATATGAATGAAGGGATGCGCGAAGGCGGAGGGTTGTACAAGACAACCGACGGAGGAAACAGCTGGCACAGAATCGACGCTGACATTGAAGAACCTAACATTGTGGCGATGGCCACGCACCCATACCTGCCTTTCAATCTATGGGCAGCCGGCAAAGCAGGGCGAGGCGCATTTTTCACCCCAGACGCAGGTAACACTTGGATCAACAGTACATGGAGCGGGGCGCATTATCCCATGGTGTTCGCATTCTCCCGTACATTCCCTGCCAAACATTTTCTCTCCAGTAGTGTCAGGGGCGAGGAGATAACAACCAGTGTTGATGGAGGCAAGAGTTGGTACTCACTAGCGAGTGGACTGAATACGGCTGTCATCCAGAGTGCCGAGGTCAGCAAGCTAGTAATCGAAGGGCGCCAATTTCACGTTCACCTACATGGCTTTGCCGTGGCGCCGTCCAACCCGGACATTATGTATACAGGCACCATTTACGACCCGACAATATTCGAGGAATACAGCATGATGGGTGCCGTGATCTTTTCGTCACGAGATAGCGGCAAAACCTGGTCGGAAGCCAGCAACGGCTTTCCTATCGAAACACCAACCTCTTTGAACGCCTTCGTCATACATCCCATAGAGCCCGACATCGCTTATGCTATGACATCTTCATACGAATCCAATATTGGCATAGGAATCTACAAGACGATCGATGGAGGGGAAAGTTGGAAGGAAATCAACAACGGACTTAATCCAGAAACAAACGATTTGCAGATTGATCATGTGGAGCCGGATACTTTATACGCCGCCACTGATAGCGGGGTATATAAAACTGTTGATGGAGGTAATGTGTGGATGGTTGCTTCGACGGGCCTGCCCAGCGACGTGGTTTATGATTTGGCACTAGATCCCATCAACACACTTCAGCTATATGCCATAACCGACCGGGGAGTATACAAAACTAAGAATGGCGGCGAGCACTGGTATCCGGTGAATTTAGGTTTACCGGCTATCGCGCCCGCATTTATAGACGGGGACCCGGGGTCGAGCCGTTTTGACCGCGTTTTGGAGGTAGATGCTACTGGCCGAGTGCTCTACGCCGCGGTCAACACTAGTACTGGCTCGGGTGGACGCCTTGAGCTATACCGGGCTGTCATGGAGCCCCTTATCATATTAGGATACGAATTCGAGCTAGACAGCGAAACTCTGCTGGTTGAGTCCACCTCGCACGTTTATGAAGTCTTATGGGATAAAAATGTCTTGGAGTTGCAGTTCACCACGGCGGGACCGGCAGGCACAACCGGACGGACGACAGTCACTGTCCCAAACAAGTTTCTATCTGCACCTTTCCGCGTGTTTGTGGACGGCTCTGAGGTACCGTCTACGAACAAGTCAGGTTCGGTCAGCTTCGAACACGCACACAACGGCCGCAGCGCTGTGATAATATCAGAGCAGTAAAGCCCTTGTGAGATGGCGTTTCCGCACAGTGAAGGGAGCTTATGTGGAGTGTGTTTCCGCTACCTGCAAAAACAGAAGGGGATCGGGGGCAAACACAACTCGACCGTCATTTTGAGCGTGCTCATTGACGTCCTATCGGGGCTGACAAAGGCGCGGCAAACTTCAAGCGAGTAGCTGATAGTCTACCAGCACGCCAAAGAGAAGGACCCCTCCACTAAGGCTATGGACAATCGCCGAGGAGGATGGCCTGACGACAAATAACATCCACAAACTACGTCACGATTAACGTCAAAATCCCAGACATACGCCCACGGCCTGCATGGTCTGTATGCTGGGATTTTGACGTTAATCAAGTCACCCGCTTTTGCGCCGGGTCCGGGCGTGCTTCTTGTTCCGGAGCCCACCAAGTCCGCGGTTTATTTGCCCTCCTCGAAGGACTGGAGCCATTCCTCAACTTTGCGAGCAGCAATGTCACGCCCGCCTAGGCCAAACGCCAGCGCAATCGCAACTGCAACTGCACCGAGCAACAGACCGAAGGCGAGGTTGACGATCTCGCTTGCCACACCGAGTTGTCCTAGGGCCAGCGCGACAACCAGCACCATGATACTGATGCGCGCGAACCGTCCGAGCATCTGAGCATTTTCGGCTCTAGTGCTCTGAATCAGATTACGGGCGAGGTTCGCTAGATACATGCCGACGCCTAAAATGACGACGGCGACGAGCGCCTGACCCGAGTAGCCGAGCACGGTCGCAACCAGCTCTGCGATGATGTCAAAGCCGAGAAAGCCGGCTGCCTCAACGGAGGCTAACAGCATCACGCCGACGAGCACGACGTAGCCGACGATGTCGGAGGGAGTCTTCTGTCCTTCGCTCGACTCCTGTCCCAGCCCAATCCAGAAAAGTACGCGATTGAACCCTACACCTGCAAGGACGCCACTCACGAGGTCGCCGATCCAGCGGCCGATGTATAACGACACACTGAGAACAACAATCGCGCCAACGAAGCCCGGAATGCCATCCCAGATTACACCGAGCATGGTGGTCGCCGGGCCAGAAATCGAATCAATGTTCAGCGCATCGAGCGCGGCGATGGCGACCTGGATCATGATCAGCGCGTTGACGACGGTGCCAATCAGCGCAGAGAGCTTCTGATCGCCAAGGTTCAAGCGTTCGCCCCAGCGGTCGATACCAGCTGCGGCCAGAACGTTCGTAAGAATCTGGCGCACGATGCGTGCGGCAAACCACCCCACGAGCAGAATCGCGCCCGCGCCCAGTAAGCTCGGGATGTACCCGAGCAGGTCGTCGAAGAGACCCTGCACCGGCGCAACCAACCCGTCCATGCCGACCACACCCAGCACAGCCGGCAGGAAAAGCAGGAACACGAGCCAAAAGACGGCATCGCCAAGGGACGAACTGACGCTCGCTTCGTCGTCGTCGAGACCAGCGCTTTTGCGCAAACGTTCATCAAAGTTTGTCGCATTTAGTGCCTTGGTGATGACGAAGCGCAAGATGCTGGCAACGATCCAGGCGACTAGCAAAATGATGCCCGCGCCAAGAATGCTCGGCGCAAATTCGAATAGTGCCGTCAACAAGGCATTTATTGGTCCCGTGACGAAAGTCAACCCCAGACGCTGGAAAAACGCCCCTAGTACGAATAGCATCACGATGTAATAAGCCGCCTTGCCAAACGCGCGCGCCGCGTCAACCGGCTCGCCTTCATCTCGCGACAGCCACTGCTTCAGCCGGTCGTCGATCTTCGTGCGTCGGAAAACTCCGCGTACAGTCCAGCCAACGAGGACTGCTATGATCCAGCCGACGACCAGAATCACCAGCGCCACCCCGATGGTGAGCATAGAGCCGGAAATCTGATCTAAGAGACTTTGTAGTAATTCAGTCATGTTTTCTTCTCCTGTGAATGTTAACGAGCAACTGCACGTGAATCCGACCGCGCAATTTGACTCGATGAATAGGGGTGCATATTTGCTCTTGCAGTGCTACTTAGCGATCTGACAACTCAATTCCAGGATGTCAAGGTTTCGCTAGTAACTTCGACATTGTTTTACGAGTGTCCGCAATAATCTCAGATGAGACTATCTTGCTGTAGAGACGATCCAGCGGGAATTGGAATGTGCTACATGCTATTATTATAGCACTATACCAATAATGCTGTACATGACCACTGTTGTGCGCGGTAAATTCTCGCAAGACCTCTCAGGTGTTTTTCGTTACGAATCAGGGCCGAGTTGATCGCGGGTTAAACCGCATTCTATACAGGGTCCTGAAGTATTAAACGGGTCTAACTCGTAGAGCTGACACCAGAACCGAATCGGATCCGAAAACATACGGTCTGGTTGACTTTCGTTGCCTTCAAAGACTAACCGGACCGTAATTAAGGGCTGAAAGCTCCAGTATTCCGAGCCGTCGATCTTTTGAGTTTGCGAGGGTTTACTTATAGCGCAAACCTGGGTTGAGTCTTCTTCATCGTTGAACTCGATTACTGCATCTGGATAGCTGCTGATCGCAGCTCATGAAGAACATTGCTCACCGTTTCTTTCATTCCTTTCCGATCATGCGCTCCGCGTCGCCAACCTGGATCAATTGAGGGTCATTTTAACACCGGCGGCCTGAATTCCATGTAGTACTGCTGCGGTCACATTTTTCGCCACGGTTAGAAGGCATCTACCCAAGCGCGGGTACGAGAGCGGTACAGAAAGCTGTCTTCGGCATCACATGCGGCTCTGGGCCAGTCGCTAAATGCACAATCGCCATCACAAGGGCGGCGTGTCGGTGTCTTCAAGAAGGTAGACGTTCGGCAGATTCTTTAGCGCCGGAGTGTTGCATTGCAGTGTGAAGCGCATCCGCAGCGACAAAGGCACGCGCCTTTTCCAGACTGTCAATCTCTGACATGACTGTTATCTGGTTAGGGTCGTTTGCGTTACGAAAGACAAATTCACCTTCGGAACCGGCGGCCTTGAGTTCAGACCTCAATTCATCGAATGCGGCCATCCACAGGTCATAGTCCTCAACGGATATCTGGCCAACCACGTAGCTCGGCCGGGGCTCCTTCTCGCTGCACAGCGACGGTAGATGAGGCCTTTGTCACGGATCAGCGAGTGACTGCGTTCAGGCCGAAGGTTGCGTTCTGCCCGGCGATGCAGCCTGAGCTAGAAGAAACAACTGAATCTGTATATGTCATGCGGTCCCGACACCCGTCGGGACCGCATGACATATAAGGCTCTGGTAGTCACTTGGCTCCATCCTCACTATCAACACCAACCTGCCTATGCTTAGCCTAGCTTCACTTGTAGGGAAGTTGGAACGCTACCCAATTGGACTGTCGATCACCCTAGCCTACTCTGCCACGTGACAGTCGGGACCGCGTGACACTGACTCGTTTCAAATAGGAGCGGATTTTTCTTTTTGAACAGACCATGCTTGCTGACCCTCTGGAGCGGGTGTATAGTAATAGAATGCTAGTCTTGCAACGACAGCCGTTCTGGAAAGGCCTGTTCAGCCCCCGCCTGACGACAAGATAGGACATCCAGATTCAAATGGCGAAGAAGAAGACTAAAGGGCGCTTGTCTGGCCGAGAAAGAGCACGACAGCAACGGCGTCGACGCATGCTGCAGCAGCGGCTGTTGCAGGCCGCAATTGGCCTGATTGTGGTATTGCTTGTAGCCGGCGTGATTTATATGGCTACCAGACCGAAGCCGGGCGAAGCCGTCCCTAGTTTGGGCAATACCCATATCCAGCCTCCGCAAGAAGCCTCCTATAATACCCGCCCGCCTACATCTGGTTCCCACTTCTCCGGGCTCGCGCGCTGGGGTGTGCACTCTGAACCGATCGTGGACGAACTGGCGGTGCACAACCTGGAGGACGGCGGTGTGCTCGTGCAATATGATTGCCCTGATGGCTGCGATGCGTTGATCGGGCAGCTCGTGGGAGTGATGGACAACTACGACAGCCAGGTGATTATCGCGCCATATCCAGACATGGAGACGCGTATCGCGCTCACGGCCTGGGGGCGGATTGATGCCTTTGACGAGTTCGATGAAGATCGAATTGTACAGTTTATCGAGGCCTACCGGGGAATTGACCACCACTCGAGATGATGAGAGGTGATAATCGTATAGCATGCTAGAGCGATTACAGGCAACGAGTTAGCAAAATCAAGACTGAGCTTGCAGAGCTGAGACCACCCAGGCACCATGAGGTATTCACCGCCGGAGACCTGCTCGCTGATATTGGTCAGATATGGGGAGAAGCTACACTGAAGGAGAAGAAGAGCCTGCTGCCACTGGTGATTCAACAGGCAGAAATATAAACTCCCGGTGTCTTGTAAGACTAACGCCGAATCCTCCCTGCTATGGTGTCATGAGCGCACAGATAGCAAGACACGGAGTGCGATCCCAACTAGGCCTTACCTACTGCACTGTACTTGCAGCATATTTCCCACGGGTTTGCGTTCCAAAGCTTTGCGCATCTCTCCTATACATAAAGTACTCGCTCAGCGTTCCCGGAAGGTATGATGAGCTCTAGCAGTGCTATCCGGTTGGGGCATGTGGCTTGGTTACACGGTCGACAGCAATTCTGGGGCTCCCTATACCAGTTTTTCTATATTGCAACTAACAACCCAGTAACATACATAATCACCATGCCTGTTATCAATCCAGTGGCGTTAAGTATGCTCATTATCCCGTCACGCTGGCGCTGAATTAGCTTGCAAATCTCGTAGATCACTTGAAATATTGCTCCAGCGCCCACGGACAGGAATAGGGCAGCCCAGAGAGGCGAGTAGGTAAAGCCTCCAATCAATGTGCCTACGATGGTCGGTCCTCCGGCAATCGCTCCTAAGGCCACGAGATGACTGAGCAAGGGTCTGTCTCTGGAAATGGGGGCTAATATTGCCAAGCCCTCAGTGGTATTGTGCAGCATGAATCCCAGTACCAAGAAGCCACCCACAGCAATCTCGCCCACAGCGTAGGCCGCTCCGATAGCCAGACCTTCGCCTAGGTTGTGCATCCCAATGCCAAGTGCGATGAGGTAGCTAAGTACTAAGCGGGAGCGGTTATCTGAGTTGCTGTTGGCGGAGACCCACTTACCGAATGCACCGAGACCTAAGAAGGTTCCCAGAACACCAGTTGCGATCAAAGTTAGGCCCTTGAAGGCATCCGGTAGCTTCTCAGTAGCTATGTCCAGGGCCTCGGCTACAGTGTCTACACCTAGGAATAGTAGCAAACCGATAGTTGAGGCGAGAAGGAAATCGGTCCAGCGGCGCTTGATGCGTCTAAGGAATGGATACCATAATAGACCAATTCCAACTGGGATCACGCCCACGTAGAGACCTAGCAGGGTAAAAGTACCTAGATAGGTGATGTTGGGTGTGGGGGATAGAGTGGCTACTGCGATCTCACCATTAAATGTGACCCCTGATTCGGTGATGAGCATGATCTGGTGAGTTTCTCCATCAACCCAGGGATAGTGTATGGTGATGGTTGCCTGTCCTAGACGATGTATGGTACGCGAAGGCGTAACACTATGACTCCAGTAGGCCTCGTCTACTAACACTTGGGCGACCGTGACCGGGTCAGGACCTCCGTTGACAACTTCGACCTGAATTTCCCCCGCCGCAGGTAAGATTATGCGCTGGATACTAAGTTCTTCCAATGGTGGGAAGGCTGCTATGAATACCCCAAGGGGTCCATATGAAAGGAAGGTCCAAACCAAGGCTGCGAGCAATGCTAATGGTCCTAGCCCTCTAAGCCAGGTTGTGAAACTGATGGTGCCTCTTTTGCCATTAGTGTTAGTCATTCTTTTCGAACAATTAACCTTGCAGTTCAAAGAACCCCATCCAACCCAGTTCGGCGAATTCTGTCTGGTGTGCATGGAACATGTAAGGGCCGGGCTCAAACCCCTCAAAGTTGAACTCGAGGATGCCGCGCTGAGCCTGGCATTGCATGATAGTATCTACTGTTCGGAGAGTGGGTTCCAAAGTCGTCCCGTGATCGTAGTAATCGAAAAAATTGGCGTGAAGGTGAAAAGAGTTAATTGGGTCAAACTCAGTAACGTTAATTAAGTATACGCGCTGTAATTGGCCACTACTGATGGGAATCGGCTCGTTCTGATAGGCAAACGCTACGGTGTTCACAGCATAGATTTCATTTTCGCCGTCAAAATTAGTATCAAAGCCATTCATGATCATGAGCATCTCGTTGACCATGCCATTCTCTATGTAAGAATGATTTCGTGACTTAGCGACTTCTCTTCGCGACCCCGTGTACTTGTCGGGATCCGGGTCTATTATGAAAGCTCCGTATAACCCTTTGTGAATATGGCGTTTGAGGGGAATGGCATGACAGTGATAGAGGTGACAGCCAAAAGGCGCGGCATCGAATTCGTATATCGTGTGCTCACCTGGATTAATAATGCCGGGACCGACACCTGGTACGCCATCCATCTTAGCGCTGTGAATACCATGGAAGTGTATTGTGTGTGGGTGGGTACCAGCGTTAAGGAAATTGACCCTAATCCGATCCCCCTCAACGCAACGGAGGGCTGGACCTGGCACACGACCATTGTAAGTCCACGCTGGGAAGAACACACCAGGGACAATTTCCAGTTCTTTGTCTGTCGCAACGATATAGTATTCCCGCATTACTTGGCCATTGGGCAATTTGCTTACTTGCCCGTAATCCCAATCAGTTAGCAAATCAAGGGGATAGAAACCATTAGCTTGGTGGTCGACTTCGCCTACGGCTCCCATTTGACCATGTTCATGCTCTTCACCGGAGATGCTTTGTCTGATACCACTAGTTTTAGTGTACTTGCGACTCGCCACGGTCGCGCCAGCCAATCCGACTGCGCCAACCGCGCTCGACTTAAGGAAATCTCTCCGTGAAAAGGTGCTCACTTCTTGTGCTCTCCTAAGGGCAATATATATGTATTAAGTGACAACTATCAAATCGTGTTCTTAGCGTCCTAAGATTCGGATGAGGTCTAGTCATAATGTAGTGCCCGAATGCATCCAACTGCTGTTTCTCGTCAGCTCGAGATTGTAACGGGAACATATTTGCCCAGAGACCATTCTCAGCTCGCTCAAGACATTGATAGTTGACCATTTGGCGATGCATTGCCTAGACATTATGAGGGTAATTTTCGCCAAATTTACCAGAACCGGAAAAGATGACTTATAGCGATAATAATTCAGTTTAGGTGCACCTAAACTGAATTATTATTCAAAAGCAATAAAAAGTCAATGGTGACGCTTTCTAGTACTAACCAGAGGGCACAGCGACGGAATAGGGTTAAAGTCGACTACGTAGGAAAATTCCACAACTATGACGCGGAAAGCGCTTCTTCATCATCTTGGCAAATGGGAAGATGATGAAGGTTGCCCTACGGCGTGAACCTTGAGGCTTACGATGGGCGCGGAGGGACTCGAACCCCCGGCCTCACGGATGTGAACCGTGCGCTCTAACCAGCTGAGCTACGCGCCCTTGTTGGCGGGCATAGATTATATCATCTGGTATATTGCGCATTATTTTCTCAATTCTGACTCAATTTCTTTACCATATAAGTTCCAGATAGCTTATAACCTCGAGCCCGATAGTATTCACGAGTACCAATAGACGCAATCACAGCCATCAAATTATATCCGGATTGGACTACAACTTGTTCCGCTTCGTGCATCAAACGCTTTCCTAATCCACGATGTTGTGCAGTTCTTCTACATGCACCATTTTTGCCAATTGGAAGAGCCGACCCATACACATGAAGTTCACGAACCAACGCAGCTCCACTAATCTCTCGAATGTTCAGATCACTGTCTGACCACGGTAAAGACAGTCGTAAATATCCTGCGAGATGACCATCTTCTGTGTTGAGTGATAGAAAATGCTCTTCACTTGCACTACTCTGATAAACTAAATCTTCCAAGCTCAGTTTGTCAGCCAGAACGTCAGTCCCGCGCACTTCTCGACATCGTATACAACCACATCTTTGACCACGTTCTTGCAATTTCTTTTGTACAACCTGCCTTAGGTTGGAAAGAGTGCTACCAACCACTATGTTTGGCGCAGGTATGTCACGATACACACGGTTAATACGACAGTAGGCTGGTGTTTTAAGTTTGCATGCTGCCACTAATTCAATCAATACATCATCGCTATAAGGTTGATATTCACCACGCTGCCAATATTCATACAAGTCGGCATTTGCTAGTAGTGAGCATGGATATATCTTAATCTCATCCGGACGCAAAGACTTGTCG
This sequence comes from Anaerolineales bacterium UBA1136, assembly GCA_002311455.1. Classification (GTDB taxonomy): domain Bacteria; phylum Chloroflexota; class Anaerolineae; order Anaerolineales; family UBA11657; genus UBA11657. Next base: position 14,733 of record DCAJ01000040.1, read on the forward strand.
GACCATAACAAATCGTAGTCGCTCCTGTCAATATCTGGAGTTGACCCAAGTAGATTAGGCATCCAGTGTAACACTATTTTGAATCCAGCTGCCCGCAACGATCTCATAGCCATCTTTGTATCAGATAAACTATGTCCACGCTTATTTAAGTCAAGTATACTGTCGTGAAGTGATTGAGCACCCAGCTGCACCTTGGTAACACCAAGATTGCGTAACCACGCAATCTCTGAAGCATTTATATGATCGGGACGAGTCTCAATCACTAGTCCAACATTACGATGCCAAGCACTTTCGTTCCATAACTGTGCCTGTTGTAATGAATCAGCTTCCTTGCCATTCATAGCATCAAAGCACCGTTTAACAAACCACTCCTGGTAGTCACGAGGATAACTAGACCATGTTCCACCTAAGATGAGTAACTCTATCTTGTCGACCTCATGACCATTGTCTCTTAAAGTCGTTATGCGAGCACTCGTTTGATCAAAGGGATCAAATTCATGTTGCTCAGCTCGCATGGCACCAGGTTCATCAGACAAATAACTTTTAGGCATTCTTGCGTCTGTCGGACAAAAAATACATTTACCAGGACAGGGGTATGGCTTAGTCAGGACAGTTACAGGAGCAACTCCAGAAATAGTCCGAGTAGGCTTCATGCGCAAACGCTGAACTAACTTCGGGTCTAGTTGCAATTCCCCATTGTCACATAGATACCGATATGTACGTATTATTAGATTCTTACTGAACACACCACTATAATCACGTGAATGGCGACGCAACAAAGCTCCCAACTGCTTTTCATCCAGCATAGGCTGATTCTGTAGATCACGGATTATTTCCATAACTGGCTTAGCATAAATGCTAACATCTGTGACAAGACGACTTTTAAGAGAATTCACAACAACTAGTATAATCTACAATCGTGAGGACTTCCATAGCCCAAAAACTTCAAAGTTTGAACTACAAATTCTATAAGCAGCATGCAGCTGATTTCTCTGATTCTCGCAATTACGTTCAACCTGGAATAGTACGTTCGCTAGAAATGCTAAGTCCTTGCAACTCGCTTTTAGATATTGGATGTGGAAATGGAAGAGCACTAATAGCAGTACATGGCATAGAAAACAAATGTGATTACATCGGAATTGACTTTAGTGTAGAAATGTTGAGTAATGCACCAATATCTTCTAATACTGCCTTTATTTGCATTGACATAACATCTAATAATTGGACATCAGGATTTCAACAATCATTTGATGCAATCATATGTTTTTCTGTACTACATCATATCCCTGGACACGACAAACGTTTACAAATACTCAAAGAAATTTACAGCATTCTAAAGCCTGGCGGACGCTGCGCAATTTCAGTCTGGCAATTCTTGGAAATCCCTAGATTACGTCTTAAGATTGTGGGGTGGGAGGCAGTGGGACTTACAGAACAATCTGTCGAATATAATGATTATTTGATTGATTGGAAACGTGGCGATTATGGAGTTCGATATGTACATCACTTTTCACCAAATTCTTTGATGACTCTGTGCAAACTTGCAGGATTCCAGGTGGACGACTCTTTTTATAGCGATGGTCAAAATGGCAACTTGGGCCTATATCTAATGCTTAGCAGACAGCTTTAAACAGCAGACGCGAGTCGGAGGATAACTCGCGTCTGACTGAAGGAGAAAATATGTAACTGAACTGTCTCAAGCTACTATAGTAGGATACTGTGAACCTTAAATAACTGCTTGACGAACTACCATCGATTACCTGACGCATAGCATACTGAATATTATGTGAATTTGAATGAAACTATTGCTTATGATATTAACAAAACCTAGTTAATAATAGAGATTTTATGAAAGAAATACAATGTAAGTAACAATCAAAACTTCATGGAATACTGCAACATAAAATAGTGTCACTGAGAACTAGAGGGAGCAAGATTTACTGTGTTAGGTGAAGAGGTAGATTTTGAATTCGGCGAGAAAACCCAAGTCACCACCTCACCAAATTCTCCCATTACACCCTCTTCTCGCTGATTGTAAACCACTCGTATACCTTTGCCGTTCCCAGTCGTTAATGCAATTTGATCATTACCATAATAATCTTGATGATCTCCCATTTGCAATATACCTTGATATTCCAATGCGCCATCCACAGTTACTCTTACAAAGGAACGTTGTTCAACTATTACAGTAAGATTAATATCAGAGAAGTTCACTAATGGAGGCAAGTTAGTAGAAGTAATAGACACGTAACTGAGAAACGTAGAAGTAATGGTGGGACCAAGTATTACAGGTGTAGATACAGCTTGTCTATTGAGCATCGTAATCTTATTTTTTAGATAAGGACTACCCCAAGCAAAAAATACTATGAGTGACACAACAAGTAAGACAACAATAAATGTTTGCGGATTGATTAACCGCGGCAACGAAAGCAAACTCTTTTGCCCTGCACTCATCCTAAACATAGGTTTGGAGTGTGGTAATGCCACATCAGGCCAAAACCTTTGAGAGCTAGTCACTTGTTTCTTAACTCCAAACAACTTTAGAAGCCCTCTCTTGCTTCGATTTTGCAAAGCCTGATGCAACATTGATATAGTACTATCAGGGTCAAGGTGTACCTGCTGCGCATAGTTGCGCACGAATCCGTATAACTGAATATTAGACTGCAATACTCCAATATCTCCCTCTTCTATGGCACTCAAATACTTAATCCTAATACGAGTAACATATTCGAGATCTCTAAGTGACATCCCGCGCATTTCTCGAGCATGCCGAAGGTAGTCGCCCAATTCAGCAAGTGACATGCTTCATACCATAAAAAGCAAATGTACACAGCAAGTATTGTTATACATCAACCTATCTATCAATAAATCGATCTATCAATCTATTCATGTAGAGTTTATATTTAAAGGTGGACAAACGACAACTGATGCTGTGCAACAATCCCATTCCTATAGACAGAATCTAGCATCATTATATATATAACTTATCTGAAGGCAACAGATATTACCTTGGAGACTTCAATACAAAATTACTTGTCTAAGTTGAAAAATTAGTCTATTGTTACGGCAATATCTTCTTGATTAACCACTACAAGCCAGGATCATTCAGACGTACTGTCCAAATCTTCAGACTCTGTCTGATCAATCAGTTCGTCCACACTAGAATTATCATTATCAGCCAGAGACAAATCGTTTACAATTACGGATTCATCGTAACCACTAATACTATCATCCTGACTATCAGAGCTGTCCCCTTCTTGATAAACAACCACTGTGACACTGGGAATCAAATCCGCTGTCAATCGAATCGGAATTTCTACAATACCAAGCTCACGAATTGGTGGTGCAATAACATTACGACGATCAATCTTTTCTCCCGTAGAATCTTTAATCGCGTCTACAATCATCTGGTGCGTTACAGAGCCATAAAGCCGACCCTGCTCTCCTGCACGTACAGGAAACTCTAAACGTAAGTCTGCTAACAACTCGGCAGTATCTGCTTTATCAATATTTTCTTGTTCACGACGCTTATCACCTGCAGCACGCACATTTTCGGCTTGCTTCTGCACACCTACAGTAGCTGGAACAGCAAAAGCGCGAGGTAGAAGGTAGTTGCGCGCATAACCATCGGCCACTTTTCTTACATCTCCTGCACGGCCTAGATTATAAACATCTTTAAGTAACATAACTTTCATCAGGATAAAGGCCTCTATCTATCTACTGTACAACGACTAATATCACTATATGTTTACCAACTCCCAAATGAGCCGGACTGTGCATTCTACCAGATAATGCACCACACAGTCAATTATAATTTTCATATAACAGTATTGGCAATCTCCTTAGACACCATGCCAGCAATTCTCGCATTGTTCTCGAGCAAAGCAATGTTAACACGCAGACTTGCGCCTGCAGTAATTTCTTTCACCTTATCTAACAAATAAGGTGTGATATGTTTGCCTCTAACACCATGCGAATTAGCCTGATCAAGAGCCTGATCAATAGCAATCTGAATTTCTTTTCCAGGAAGCGCTTCCTTTTCTGGTGGAGGTACAGTAACAACCATGCCACCTGTCATGCCTAGATCAATGTGCGTACGCCATAATTCAGCTACTGTGGTAGGGGTATTAGCACGCACTTCCAGAGGTAAAGCGCTAGATCTAGCATAAAAAGCCGGCAAATCATCTACACCATATCCTATGACAGGAATACCATGTGTCTCGAGCCATTCTAGTGTAGCTGAAAGATCTAAGACAGATTTTGCTCCTGAGCACACCACCACCAGTGGAGTGCGCGCTATCTCTGGAAGATCAGCCGATACATCAGGCTCATCTCCTCGGTGCACCCCACCTATGCCGCCTGTAGCCAAAACTCTTATATCAGCCCAACTTGCCGCTAACATGGTTCCAGCTACGGTAGTGGCTCCAGTAAGTCTTCTAGCAACAACATTAGCGAAATCACGCCTACTCACCTTAACTACATTATCAGTATTGGCTAAGATCTCAAGCTCGTTATCAGTTAGACCAATTTTCACTTGACCATCCAATATTGCCACAGTAGCTGGAATAGCCCCCTGAGAACGTACGATTGACTGCAATTTACGGGCCGTTTCCAGGTTTTGCGGGCGAGGCAAACCATGTGCAATAACAGTCGATTCTAATGCAACAACTGGTTTACCAGTCTCGACAGCAGACTTAACTTCAGCAAGCACCTCAACAAAATTATTATTCATAACATATCCTCATATTATTTCTTGCCATGACATTAATTGTCTCCAAAGGTAATTTCTGTTATCTTCACAGAACCATCTGAAAATTTATCGGAAATAAGTCGCTGGTGATTTAAATCATTGTAGAGACCAGCATAAATATTGTAAACGCCAGGTTCGATATCTGTGGGAAGTATAATTTCATGATTATCAATAATATATTCACCTGGTAACCAGCCTGTTGTCGGGCGTGTCCATCCAGCCGGCTCCTCGTCAGACTGAGCGATTAGATTCCCAGACTCATCAATTATGTGAACAAACACACGATAAGCTTCTAGTATATTTGCATTAGCCTCCCATACTAATTTAATCTTGAGAATTCCACTGTCAGAAACAAATTGATTACTAATATTATATCCAGAGAGGGTAGCCACATCACCTAGTTCAACATCTAGGATAGTGATATCATTTGGCTTATCAAACAGCCTTTCTGGCACATTTACGCGCAACAAATCTGTGTATGCAAATTCCCCCAATATATCACCGCCTGGACTCACCAACTTCATGTGCCAACTATATTGACCGCTGGGAAGATCTGCTGGAACTCGTGTAATGTATTGGTCACGCACTATTTCATTTGAATTCCACACCATTGGTGGATAATTAACACCTATCTCAAAATCAAAAGAGGCTTGCTCTTTTCGGTTGGGTCCCACCATGCTTATTCGCGCCTGATATGGCCCACTACTGGATCCTGCGCCGCTCCATACAGCATGTATACCAACTACTTCGCCTGATACCGCCTCAGTTCTATCTACCACGAAATCCCAAAGTAACCACCCATCATCTCCGAGAACAGCCAACGGCTCATCGTTTGCGAAAGAACTTTGATCCGCGCTAATAATTTCTATTGTACCTATTGTGCTTACATTTAATACTTCTAAACTGTCTTGACGAAAGGCAATGACTTCTAGGTAATACGTGCCCGGCGGCGTGCCTGACAACGGCTGCACAGCATACTTGTCGATAACATATTTGTCCAGTGGCCAGAAATCTGTACCTGGCATGAAACGCCAACCCCTAGGTCGTACTATTTCTGACGTGTTCCACAAACGACCTTGTGAATCACGTAGACGAACATTAAAACCGTACACCAGTCCAATGTTACGCTGAGCTTGCCAGAAAAGATCTAGTTCAAC
>DCAJ01000040.1:20646-27711 GCA_002311455.1 Anaerolineales bacterium UBA1136
CGGCAGCTATAGAATCTTCGCTCAAAGAATATCCATGTAACCACAACTCGTCGCCAAAGTCTATATCTAATGCGTTCTGCATCTGTAATGGCCTATTACCATGTAAAAGACCATGTTTCCGTACAGGGCTTTCAAACAATACAGATAGGATAAAAAATAGTACAACCAGAACTGCGAATAGGAAAAGATGTTTTTCGCTCACGAATCGTGTAAAGCTAACAGATTCGTCTCTAGATAAACTAAACCCAAACACAATTACTACTACCAGTGAAGCTAAACTTAGCATACCAGACCAATAACGAACGCTTGTAGTACCAAAAGATAACATTAGCAAATGCTCACCAGATGGTACGGTTACATTCATCAAGCCGTGGGGTTGTGAAACAATAATTGGAGCGGGATTATTGTCAATCCATGCACGCCAACCTGGAAAGAAAAAATGTTTAAAGGTTAAGCTCAAAGTATCAGGTGCAGTAACTCTATATGTATCGCTTAAGATGTTGTTTACAACATGCTGTACTTTCGCTCCAGGTGGTAGAGATTGCCTGTCAAGTCGATCAGGGTCTGAATTAGCAAGTAGTGCATCCCGCTGTTCAAAAGTATCAGGTAGTTGTTGAACCCATTGTGGCACATACTCTGCAGTTGAAGAGGTACCAATAAGCCAAGGTGGCATCTCGAAACGAGCTAAGTCTGCAACATTTGTCGGTGATACCAAGGGCTCCCGCGGCGGGTACAGCCATGGCAAACCATTCAACATAACAGCAAAAACACTAAACATCAAGAGCATTGTTCTATTTCTTGTAATAGTAGGCATTAGACCTGCAGCTATGAGAGCAGCCGTTAGAGATACGGGACCAACGAATCGCCAAGGCCATAATGTAAGTTGTAGAAGTGGTAGGTAATCCCATATCCAACGAGACTGGGGCAAGACCAGGAACAATGCTGCCAAGCTGATCAAAGACAACACAATTAGTTCAGACAAATATTTACTGCTAAGCAATCGTGTACGCCAGATAGTCAGCCCAGAAAATATAATAGTAACTATAGCCAATGGACTAGATACTATAGGATTTAACAAGTCGCTATCAACAGGAAGAGAAGGATATGTGAACAGCCCACTAAAAGGTGTAAAATTTTGATGATATACAATACCCGTTGAAGCATAACCCGAAGCTACCTGCGCATACTGTAGTTCTACCAAGGCCGGCACCCAGTAAAATGAAGTCAATCCTATACCTATTAGTACTACTATAGCAATCTGAGAAATAGCTAGCCATATTTGTTTGCGCCCACGCCACAACGCATATATAAATAGTATAGGAGATATCTGCACTGCAGATCCATTGTGAGAAAGAATCATCATGGCATATGAGATGCCTGCCCACAATACAAATATGCGCTCACCACGAACTGCACGTGACCATGTCCATAAACCAAAAGGTAGAACAGCTAGTGCTAGTGATTCAGGCAAGCCACCACGCACATTTGCAGTCATCAACAAATAAGGGCTGTAAACAAATCCGACAGCAGCCAAGACACCTGCGCTCTCATCCTTAAATAAGTCCTTACCAAAAAGAAATGTGCCCCAAGCAGTTGTTAGCGTCACTATGGTTGCAGTCAGTCGATAAGACCAAAGAAAGTCCAAACCTGAGACCAAATGAATTATAGTGATTAGATAGTGAGACAGATAGGGAAAATAGTTGAATATCGGATACCCATATCCATGTACTAGATGTGGTCCCCAACGCGGGAAAATCACTCCTGCACGTAGCAACTGCTCAAGCTCAAAAGCCCTATAGACATGCGTAGCCAAGTCATTTGTTCGAGGAACTTCATCTCGTAAAAACGGAAATACGGCGGGCACAGATAATATTACTAGTAACCCAAAGAGTCTAGTGGCACGATGACGGAAAAACATAATTGGGATTATACTAGACTAGATTCACTGAAGATCATATTAAATAGATAAACACATTGATAAAGATTTTCACGATAATGCTGATTAGCTTTCTAGATACTAATTGACATAATAACCCAACACTAATAAGTTTCAAATACCTTCTGATGCCAACTGATTAAACAATCTTAATGTCACAGGTGTCTTGCATTACAATTTGGGACCATTTCTATGAATTCGAAGAAAGCATTTTGAGAGAAAAGTAGTGAACACTATACTAATAGGAGGAAAAGTATGTACTCCGGGTAAATTATTTGATCCAGGGGTATTAGTCCTTGACAACAAATCAATCAAGACGATTGAGAATAAATCGAAGTTCATAATACCTAAAAATGCAAATGTGTTGGATACAAGTGGGTGCTGGATACTGCCTGGATTTATTGATATCCACATTCACGGACTACTAGGTTATGACTGCATGGGACCTGATTTAGATCAGGTCATCAGAAAGCTTCCTGAATACGGCGTAACAAGTTTCATGGCAACTACCATGACCCGGCCCAAAGAAGAAATAAATTCACTGATATCACACATGGCTTCGGTTCTGTCAGACCCCCCAGTAGGAGCTCGCTGTCTTGGAATCCACATTGAAGGACCCCACCTCTCTCCAGAACGTCCTGGTATGGCCAATTCGGAGTGGTTCTCACCTCTCACTACGAATGAAGTAGATTGGCTGCAAAACATTGCAAATGGTTTAGTCCGCATGCTCACATTCGCTCCAGAGGAAGGAACAGCCATAGATGTCATTCCATATCTAATTGAAAAGAATATCATACCAGTCATCGGGCATTCAAATGCCTCATATGAGCTAACTAAAGATGCAATCGCTTTAGGACTTAGTCAAGCAACTCATACCTTTAATGCAATGCGTCCACTACATCATAGAGATCCTGGTGTGGTTGGAGCAGTGTTAGCTTGTCCTTCAATTGTTGCTCAATTGATTTGTGATGGACATCATGTCCATCCTGGAGCCATGCAAGTATTACTGAATGCTAAAGGCATATCAAGAGTTTGTCTCATTTCCGATGCTGCACCTTTTGCGGGACTTCCATCTGGCAAATACAATTGGGGGAAACAGGACATATATATTGATGGTGAAACCAGCCGCCTTGCTGACGGCACTCTGGGCGGTTCCCATGCCCTCATTGACGCAGGATTCCGCAACTCAATTGATCTGCTAGATCTGAACATATCGGAAGCCAGCCAGTGTACCAGCATGGTACCGGCTCAATCCATCGGAATAGGAAATATTAAAGGTCAATTACTTCCTGGATATGATGCGGACATAGTAGTTCTAGACAAAAACTATAAGCCATTGCTTACTATAGTCGAAGGTAAAGTTATATGGAGAGCAACTCAATAATCAGACATTAGAATTATCTGCAAAACCATGCCCAATATGGCTTGAGTTTAGTCAAACAATGAATCACCTCAGATTCCTGCACCAAAATGTGTCTTCCGAAACTGATGCCCGAATTTAGTGTTGTAATATACTTAATCAGAGGCTGCGATTCTACAATACGCATACAAAGTACCAACTGGTACATATTTTGATTGTGTGACAGCCTTTGACTAAACTAAACTATCAATATTGTAGGAGGTAAATAATAGCAAAGAAATCAGACAACAAATGTTATATAAATTTTATTCTGTTCGCCTTTTATTAGTCTAGATGAGTACATTGTTTTCCATCTAAATATACAAATGTCAGCAATATATAGAAATAAGAGGAGATTCAGTTATGTTAGCTAGAATACAAAGTTGGGGTGGTTTTGCCGCAGGCATGGTGGTTCCAAATATAGGAGCCTTTATCGCCTGGGGATTGTTAACTGCCTTGTTTATCCCCACAGGTTGGGTGCCTAACGAGCAGTTTGCCCAACAAGTAGGACCAATGATACTCAATCTGTTACCAATACTAATTGGATATACAGGTGGTCGGATGATTCATGGACAGCGTGGTGGTATCATCGGTGCCGTAGCTACAATGGGAACCATTGTAGGCTCAGAGATCCCACAGTTCCTAGGTGGTATGATTGCAGGCCCGTTAGCAGCTCAAGTTCTTAAGAGAATAGATAATGTGCTTGAACCCAGAGTCCCAATTGGATTTGAACTACTCATCAACAATTTTGCGCTGGGAATTTCCGGTGTAATTCTCGCTATGGTGGCTCAAATTGCTATTGCTCCGTTCGTACAAGCAATCAGTGACGTTGGCGGAGCAGCTGTTTCCGGGTTAATTGGTTCGGGTCTATTGCCACTGGTAGATCTAGTGGTTGAACCTGCCAAGGTTCTATTCCTCAATAACGCTCTTAACTTAGGAGTGTTAGCACCATTAGGTGCAGCAGCTGCTAAGGAAAGTGGTAAAGCAATCCATTTCTTACTCGAAAGTAATCCGGGTCCCGGATTGGGTATGTTGCTGGCTTATTGGGTTGCTGGTAAAGGTTTGCTGAAACAATCAGCTCCTGGAGCTATAGTCATCCACTTTTTTGGTGGTATTCACGAGATTTACTTCCCTTACGTATTGGCACACCCGATAATGCTTTTAGCCATGTACGCCGGTGGTATTGTTGCCGACACATGGTTCGTGATCTTTAATGCTGGCTTGGTCGCAGTTCCTTCACCAGGATCGATCTTTGCCTATCTAGCAATGACTCCACCAGGAGGGCACTTTGCAGTATTTGGTGGAGTGTTCCTAGCAGTTGTGGCAGCCTTCTTGGTCGGAAGCATTTTACTACGTGCCTATCCAGCCAAGGACATCGGTGAAGATGATGATGACGAAGAAGAAGAATCACTTGGTATACCTGGCTTAGGATAGTCCACTAGAATGGATTGTCAAAATCAGGACTATACTTTTCACTGATGAATATATATCACCCCTTATAAGGAATTGGTATTGAAGAGATAAGGGGTCTGGCAATGAATATTGCTGGGCCCCTTATAACATTTAACAAGATGTCATAATTTGGAGGACAAAAGAAATGGCAGACACAATACACCCTAGTAAAGTCAGCACTATCATTATTGTCTGTGAAGCTGGAGTCGGTTCTAGTGTGATAGTCGTCAACCAAACCAAGAAAAAGCTAAGAAAAGCGAACGTAGAGGGCTACAAAGTTATCCATAAGTCCGCCCGTATGGTACCTGAAGACGCACAACTGATTATTTGTCACAAGGGACTATCCAAAATGGTGCGCAAGCGTGTACCAGACGCAGTGGTTGTAGCATTTACTATGTTTCTAAATGATCCTGCAATCGACCGAGTCGTGAGTGCTTTAGCAAACGGAACTGAAATACACGCAGAAGGCTAAGAATGATAAATCGGTTATCTACTTGTATATAATTATTCCTCAAATACATTAAACGCTAACCGTTATATAAACAATTCTAGGATGTTAATGTAATGTTACACATAGTATGCAACTAGTCACATACTATGTGTAACCATAGACATAATCCCTAACAGGGGTCCAATTATGCAATATATGTTGACTGAGGAAACAATCAGTCTAAATGCAAATGCCAGCAGTAAAGAAGAAGCAACACGAATGGCAGGCGAATTGCTCGTGAGAGGTGGATATGTTGCCGAGTCTTACATAGATGGTATGTTAGCTCGTGAGGAGACAATGTCCACTTACATTGGAAATGGAGTGGCAATACCACATGGCCAGTTTGACGATCTCACGCTGGTATATCGTACAGGAATATCTGTTTTACAAGTTAGAGATGGTGTAACGTGGGAAGATAATGAGAAAGCTCATCTCATAATTGGCATCGCCTCAAATTCTGACGACCACATTAACATTCTAGCTAACCTAGCTGAAGCCATCGAGGATCCAGAAACAGCTAAATTGCTTGCCGAAACATCAGAGATTAGTGTAGTTCTAGACCACCTAAATGCACCAAACACCAACGCGTAAGATAGCATAAGATTTTAATAGGATATATTGCTATGAAACAAATCGAGCTGGTGATTAACAACCCATCTGGTTTACATGCCAGACCGGCCAAAGTGTTCTCCAATCTAGCAAAACAATTCAGCTGTGCCATTCACATCACTAATGCAGATAAAAAAGCAAATGCTAAAAGCGTAATATCTGTACTCACATTGGGCGTTCACGCCGGCACATCTGTCAATATTGAAGCTAATGGCGATGACGAGCAAGAAGCCATCACTGCTTTGGAAACAGCAATATCCAGCGGATTGGGAGAAGAATTACACACAGCAACAACAGAGTCAAAAACCCTTAGCAACGAAGAGTCTGTGCATATGCCAGAAAGAAAAAGTGAGCAACATTCTGATTTCCATGGTGTGTCTGGCGCACCCGGCATAGCTATAGGTAATATCTTTCAGTATAGCAAGTCTACTATAGAAATTTCCAACAGTTTTACTGATACAAATACAGAACTTTCTATGTTTATGTCGGCTGTTAAACAGGCCACACACGAACTAACTGCATTGCGAGCCAATGTGTCGGATCAATCCATAGACGCAGCAGAGATCATCGACGTACACCTAGAGATGTTGGAAGACCCTGAGTTGATTGAGTCAACAAGAGCCAATATTGAGTCTGGTTTAGGTGCAGCCACAGCGTGGCAAAAGAGCTTCACGGATATGGCGTTACTAATATCTGATGTAGATGACGAAACACTATCCGAGCGATCAAAAGACGTTAAAGATGTGGGTGAAAGAATATTGCGCATACTATCTGGTCATGAGCCTGAAGATCTATTATTATCAAGAGAAGGACCAATCATTGTAGTAGCAAGAGACTTGTCTCCTTCTGATACCATGGCCCTGGATCAAAACAAAGTCGTTGGCTTCTGTACAACTGAGGGAGGACCCACTAGCCATACTGCTATACTCGCTCGATCACTCGGCATACCTGCAATTGTAAGTGCAGATACACAAACACTTGATATTGCTAATGATACTGAGGCCATCATTAATGGCACCATCGGTACCCTCATCTCGAACCCTGACAACAATTCAGTTGTGGAAGCCAATAAATTGGCCGCTGTTTATCGTGAAAAACATGAAGCTGCCTTACGTACAGCACACGAGTCAGCAACCACCAAAGATGGTCATAGAGTACCAATATTTGCAAATATTGGTA
>DCAJ01000040.1:27812-28147 GCA_002311455.1 Anaerolineales bacterium UBA1136
GAAGGGATAGGTCTACTACGAACAGAATGGCTGTTTCTAGAGCGATCAACACCACCAAGCGAAGAAGAGCAATTCATTGTTATGCAAGAAATCATGACAATGCTTGCAGGCAAACCGTTAGTGATAAGAACCCTTGATATTGGTGGTGACAAGCCTCTACCTTACATAGCAATGAAACAAGAGAGTAATCCATTTTTGGGTGAGCGCGGTGTCCGACTTTACATGTCACAGCCAGATTTATTTACAACCCAACTTAGATCGATATTCAGGGCGGCTAAACCAGATCTAATGCGAGTGATGTTCCCAATGGTTTCCGACCGCGATGAACTACGCAA
>DCAJ01000040.1:28188-37009 GCA_002311455.1 Anaerolineales bacterium UBA1136
CTACGCAAGCTACGAGATATATTTAACGATATACGTGAGAATATGTCGGCCCCTAAAGTGGAATTAGGAATAATGATTGAGGTACCATCTGCTGCAATCATGGCAGAAGCACTTGCTGAAGATGTTGATTTTTTCTCGATTGGAACTAATGACCTGACTCAGTATACACTTGCAGCAGACCGATTAAACCCAACTTTAAATTACCTCTCAGATGCGATGCACCCAGCAGTCCTTAAATTGATAGACCAAACAATTCGTGCGGCACATGCTAAGAATAAATATGTAGCTCTATGTGGAGAACTGGGTTCAGACATACAAGCTATACCTGTATTATTAGGTCTAGGAATAGATGAAATCAGTGTATCTATCTCAGCATTAGCAAGTGTAAAATCACTTATTCGTACACTATCTGTACAGGAGTGTAGAAAAATAGCTCAGGTAGTCTTGCAATGTACAACGGCTGCAGAAGTCAGACATAAAATCAAGCAAGTATCCAATAATTGACATATAAGATTGTGAGACAATACATAATAGTTTGATATCATCTAAGGACAATGTCTAAATCGAAACTGTCGATCAAGAAAACAAATCCGAACAATAGCATAAAGCTCCCTTCAGTTGTGAGACGTGCATTGACCGGAGCAGCTATAGGTGGATATTTTGCCATTTTCCATAGATCTGTTGACCGCGATCGGGATTTTGCTTATGCCATTGGTGTAGCTTGTGTTATGTCTATCCTAATCACGATTGCCCGGAACTGGAAAACACGACCTGATCCTAAAACAATCTTAGACGGTTTCATCAGACTCATCATAGTGCTGAACATTTTCTGGATATCGATGGAATTCCGACAAACATTTCATGATAGTACCGGAAAAATCGGAGTAATCATCTTCATGACATCTGTAGGTGTATTGTTAGGATTACTGTATGGTATTGATGAATCCCGTAAATCCAGGCAACAAACTTACAAATAGAGTCCGCTGCAAATGTCATGTGGAACGAGATGCACATATCGTGGATTATCAACATACAATAAACCTCGATTTGAGACCACATTTGGTACCAATCATTAAATACTGGAGATCAAGACAACATGCGATATAGGGTGAAAGAGACCAAAAGCTTTGAGTACTGCTATATTGACACTTACAAAAGCGCTTACTTAGGTGCAAAATCCCTGAAAGCGAAAATACTCAAGCATGATCCTGATAATCGTGAACTACATCTCCAATTCGACAAAACATTGCATGGAAAGTATTTAGGTGATAGGAGCCGCTTTGAAATCAAATTCGTTTCAGTATCTACTGAAATCACGGACTGCGAGATACTCGCATACCCTGTGAATCCAATTGGTCAAGAATTAAGATTCGGTGCCCGGAATGGGGTTGTTCCAAAAGTATTGGATGCATTTTGCACATCGATGACAAATCAATTAAAAGCATCAAATACAGACTCATAGATTGTACAGATCATGAGAAATATCACATCTGATTGGCGACTGAAAGTACTACTTGTCCGCCATGCACAGAGTGAGGCAAATGTAAGTCGCATGCTCCAAGGTCAAACCGACGGCACCTTGACAGAAAAAGGTATGGCGCAAGCACATCTGCTAGCCGAGCACTTTAGTAACAAATCGCTAGACATGATTATATCTAGCGATTTGCATAGAGCATACAAAACAGCGCAAATTGTGGCCAAAAAACAATCGTTAGAAGTAGTAACTACTAAATCTCTACGAGAATGGAATGCTGGAGTTTTAGATGGGTTACCAGCAGACAGCCTAGAGAAGGCTATAACAAAAAGTCAACTTCCGATATCTGAGTTCACACCTGATGGTGGTGAAAGCTTTTCGCAGCTAACAGAAAGGGCAGTCACATTTCTGTCGACTCTTGAGACACTGAGTCAAGGACAGGTTGTTATGGTATGCACACATGGTGATTTTCTCCGTGTGCTAGTTGGTAGCATATTAGAAAAAGATTTAGAGTCATCCATGATCATAGAATTCGATAACACCTCTTATACAACTATAGTACTCAACAACAATGGTCAGTGGATCGTCGAATCTATAAACCAAGTCCCTGAAAAGCAATAGTAGTATTTATGGAGGAATTGGCGGTCCATCCCCAAGAAGAATCTACGTGACTGAAACGTAATCCTTAATCACCCATAAAGGAGGATAATTATGAAACAATTAAACATTGGCGTAATAGGACTTGGAGAAATAGGTCAGGTGCATTGTGAGATGTTGTCACGCATCGAACGGGCGAGACTGGTTTGTGTGGCAGATATCGACGAATCAATTGCATCAACCACCGCGGCACAATATAACGCAGAATCTTACACTAGTTATGAGGACATGTTGCTGCACAATGATTTGGGGGCAGTTATAGTTGCAGTTCCAGACCATCTACACAAGGACCCATGTCTTAGTGCTATCGCAGCAGGTAAACATGTGTTAGTAGAGAAACCTATAGCAATAACAATAGAAGAATCCGAAACCATTATTCAAGCAGCTGACAAAGCACAAGTAAAATTGATGGTAGGGTTTACTTTACGATTTTTTCCCCAATATGCCCACGCCAAACAAACAGTAATCGAAAACGGATTAGGTGAACTAGTAAGCATTTTTGCTCGAAGAACCAACCTAATAACCCAACCAGATCGCATCAACGGTAGAACTGGGGTAATGTTTTTCTTAGGTATTCACGATTTTGATGCGATGCGATGGATAGTCAACAGCGAGCCGGTAAGCATATATTGTGAAGCTTCAACAAGCGTCGCTAGCAAGTACCCGATTGAGAATGAAACCTTTAGTATTATAAAATTCGAAAATGGCGTCATAGGTTGTGCTCATATAGGTTGGTATTTACCTGAAACACATCCTACCGGATTTGATTTTAAACTCGACGTGACAGGTAACAAGGGCATACTAAATTTAGACATGGTACATCAAGGGGTGGCCGTCTATGGGCCCAACGGAGGTCATTATGCATATATGGCTGAACCATTATTAGCAGAAGATCAGTCTTTTGTGGACGCAGTATTAGACAATACGGACGTTCCTGTGACTGGACATGATGGCCTAGTAGCGGTGAGAATGGTTCTAGCTGCCCTAGAATCAATTGAATCCAAAAGCACAGTAAGGCTATAGTCTCTGTGAGCGTAGATGTAATAGCAGGAGTTGATATAGGCGGCACTAATATTAGTGCTGGCATTATTACTAAGAACGGAGAACTACTTGGGCATAACGAGTTCCCTACTGTATCTGAGCAAGGATTTGAAAGTGCAGTCAATAAAATTGCAGATCATATTACTGAACTGATACAGCGTGCTGACTACGTATTATTAGGCATTGGAATTGGCTGTACTGGCAGGCACAACCGTGCAGAAGGCTCATTGGGGAATGTAGAAGAATTTCTTCCAGGATGGCAGGGCAAGAACATCACATCCGCATTCCATGATAAATTCAATGTGCCTGTGGCCCTAGAAAATGATGCCGATGCAGCAGCTATCGGTGAGCACACCTGGGGAATTGGCCAAGGCACGTCAAGATTTCTTCTTGTTACTGTGGGAACTGGAATTGGAGTTGGTCTAATAATCGATGGTCAACTATACCGTGGTACCGAAGGTGCCCACCCTGAAATTGGTCATCATATTGTGGATTCTTCGGAAGGAACTGTATGTTGGTGTGGATCTCAAGGTTGTTGGGAAGGGCTAGCCAGTAGTGGCGCCATGACTAATTGGTGGATTAAAAATTGCAGTAATGTACAAGATGTCAAATCGATGAACGCATATGAAATATGTAGAGCAGCTAACATGGGTGACAAGTGCGCCATAGAAGCAGTAAATCGCCAAGGGTTCTACCTTGGATTAGGAATATCAAATCTTGTGACTTTGTTTGCTCCCGATATGATAGTGTTGGGCGGAGGCCTAATGCGCAGCGTAAATTTATTTATGGACAATATACAGAAATCCATTGAAATTAACTGCATGCTTGTACCACATCATAATATAAAAGTGCTGCCTGCTAGATTTGGTACCGAGGCCGTACTAGTAGGAGCAGCTAGCACCTTGTTGGCAGGCGATGCTTGCCTGACCCACTAGAACTCGTTGTATAGATTTGGTATGGCTAAGTTTACACGTGAGGAACTAGAAAAACTATATTACAAAATTAAACAATGACAAAATATAATAGACGGAATTCTTTACAAGATTTTGTTCATCAAGTTAATAAACAACTCATAGTCTCATGTCAAGCTTTGCCCGACGAACCACTATATGGACCAGAAATAATGAGCAAGATGGCCATAGCTGCAGCTGCAGGAGGTGCCAAGGCAATCAGAGCCAATACACCCCACGACGTATACTCAATAAAACAATCAGTCAATTTACCCATCATAGGTTTATACAAGGACAATATAGATAATTATCAAGTCTATATAACACCAACCCTGAAACATGCTAAGCAAATCGCTGAAGCAGGAGCAGATATTATTGCTATTGATGCAACAAATCGTGCAAGTCCGGCTGGAGATCTATTTTCATATATTGATACTATTCACAAAGAGACTGAATGTTTAGTGCTTGCTGATGTTTCCACACTTGAAGAAGGGCTGCAAGCTGAAAGAGCCGGAGCAGATATGGTTGCAACAACCTTGTCAGGATACACACCTTATAGCAACCAAATGAAAGAACCTGATATTGAGCTTGTCAAATCACTATCTTCTCAAGCACAAATACCTATATTAGCAGAAGGCCGCTATCAAACATATTCGCAAGTTAACATAGCACTTGAACAGGGTGCACTCGCTGTGGTGGTTGGCACTGCCATAACACGACCAAAAGATATCACTAAGGGCTTCGTTGAAGCAATCAATAATAACAAAGTTTAGAATGGAGATATCTTTGTTGTTCTTCGATCACTTCCACAAATATCATGATATATACATTAACCCTTAATCCTGCTATCGACCGTGAATTACAGGTGGCAGAGCTTGAACTCCATGGAGTCATGCATGCTAATTCATCTAAGATAAATTATGGGGGTAAAGGAATCAATGTATCACGAGGACTAGCTGCAATCGGAACTAAATCTACAGCATTAGGATTTGTCGGTGGTCCTACTGGAGAGATGCTTACTCAAGAAATGGCAAATCTGGGTGTTTTGACTGATTTTGTACATATTTCTGGTGAGACAAGAACGAACTTCAGTATAGTTGACAAAACTCCTATCCAATTCATAAAAGTCAATGAGCCTGGTCCAAAAATAGACACCCAAGAATGTCATGAACTTATAACAAAAATACGCAAGCTAGCACGCCCTGGAGATTTGTGGGCACTGTGTGGAAGCATACCTCCAGGTATTCCAGATAGCATCTATGCAGACATAATCCAAGAAATTCAATCTTTAGGTGGAAAAGCTTTACTGGATACAAGCGGTCCAGCATTAACACATGGATGTAATCCAAATCTATTCCTGGTAAAACCCAATGCTGCCGAAGCATCTGCTCTTACTGGATTAAGAATAGATTCTATAGAAGATGCTCTAGATGCAGCATCTTCTATACTCCAAACCGGAGTACAGAATGTGATCATTACTCAAGGTAGACAAGGTGCTCTACTATCCAATGAACAAGATNNCCTGGACAGCTGAAGCACCCACTATAACTAAGCGCAACGATGTTGGTGCAGGTGACGCACTGATGACAGGAATAATGTATGGGTTGTCATGCAATTTGTCATGGTCCGAGATATTAAGATGGGGGGTCGCCTTTGGTACAGCTGCAGCAAGTTTAGAAGGTACAACCATAGGATCTTTCACATTAGCAAAACAAATATTAGCCAATGTGAAAATTAATGCCTGCTGAAATAATATGATGTTACACTATAGGCTTAGTCATACAATTACTTATAAGAGAGAATTTGTGAGAGCTTACAATGGTATATACAGATCTTAATCCACCGTCAAGAACCTTACTTGGTCCAGGACCTACCATGGCTCATCCACGGGTGCTACGCTCAATGGCAACACCGTTACTGGGTTATATAGACCCTGAGTTCCATAAGATCATGGACGAAGTACAGGAGTTGCTACGCTTCGTCTTTCAAACGAGCAACAATCTAACTTTACCAATATCTGGCACTGGCAGTGCAGGTATGGAAGCATCTTTGTGCAATTTTATCGAACCAGGTGACCATGTGGTAGTAGGTGTAAATGGATTTTTTGGAGGCCGTATCGCAGAAATTGCTTCACGTTATGGCGCCGAAGTCAGTTGTATTGAAAAATCATGGGGCCAGGTATTTTCACCAAATGAAATAGAAAGCGCTCTTAGCAAAAAACCAACAAAAATGCTAGCTTTAGTACATGCAGAAACCTCAACAGGAGCCCTTCAACCTATGGATGGTATTGGGGAAATAGCCCATCGCCATGATGCACTATTGCTATTAGATACAGTCACATCACTCAGTGGTGTACCTCTTAAGATTGATGAATGGAACGTTGATATAGCTTATAGCGCCTCACAAAAATGTCTTTCGTGCCCGCCTGGTATGGCACCGATAACCATAAGCGATCGTGCAGTTGAAATTATTAGACAACGTAAATCCAAAGTAGCAAACTGGTACTTGGACTTATCATTAATCGAAAAATACTGGTCTGATAGTAGACAATACCATCATACTGTTCCCATCAACCTCATATACGCTCTCCGTGAAGGTCTTCGCATGGTACAAGAAGAAGGCTTGGAAGCTCGTCATAGCCGCCATAGATCCATGGCAGAATTGCTATGGAGTGGATTAGAGAGTCTTGGTTTCGAATTACATGTCACCAAGGAACATCGTTTACCCATGCTCACCACACCCGTACTGTACTCCAAAATAGATGATGCTGCTATACGCAATAAGTTACTCGATGATTACAACATAGAAATTGCTGGCGGATTCGGTCCATTAGCTGGTAAGGTATGGAGAATAGGTCTCATGGGCCACTCCAGCCGACGTGAAAATGTAGTCTTGTTATTAGCGGCTTTAGGTGACCTAATAGATTAAGCAAAAGTACCCATACTTTTGTATGGGTACTTACATTCACTAAGACCATACGCTACCAAATAGTGTCTAGAACCTAACTAGAATGACTAAAAACTAGTATCCTATTACTTTATGGGTCCAATTCAAAGGTGACAAACGCACGCCACCATTCTGGGTTACTAGATAGTTGTCTGATACAAGAAAGGCACGATCACCTTTAAGGCGAGTACTAGGATGAAAAGATATGACCATATTGGTCTTCAAAAGCTCGCTCGGAGTAAACCATGATGATGGTCCATCACTTTCATCAAGACCAATTGAATGACAATTTGGTGTATGTTTTCCAGGAGGAGCTCCAGAAGGAAGAGGTTCGGTTGCCACTTCAAATCCTAACTCTTCCCAAGTTGCATTACTGACCTCAGATATCCTACCTATAGGATTGCCATCTCGTAACTCATACGCACAAGCCTCAATCACTTTCTCGTGAGCATCGATTTGTGCTTGAAGTTCAGCGTCTAGAGGTTCAAATGTATAAAAAGCAGTCATTTCCAACCAATATCCCAGCTCGCTGGCATACACAAGTTCGAACAGAATCTTGTCGTCTTGAGTAAGTTCCCGATCTACAACGGTAGGTATCGTATAAGGACGTAAATCCAAAGAGTATTTTGAACGTCCCCAGATACAGCCATTCGCTCTCAGATGCTCTTCAGCTGCGCTTGCAGCTTCCCATGCACGCACGCCCGGCCGCGCTACATGCTCGAAAATCTCAAAGGCCTCTTTTGTCATACGGCCCAAATCGTAAAAATGCTCAATTTCGAAATGAGATTTGATTGAGCGCATAGCATCTAATTCCTTAGTAATGTCTACAAATTCACGACCATCAAGTTCAGCTTTAGCACGTTCCATATCCCCTACTGTCCAGTGAGTAGGAATGTGCTCAATGCCAACCTTCTTTAGCTTTGTTGTGGCACCAGCTACTATCTCTAATACACGTCCATAGGTATCAGGATCAGGATTTTCAACCCAAGAAGTTGTTGCTTCTTGTCGGTTCCATTCCGCACCATATGATGACCATATAAGCAAAGCCGGTTCTGGATCATCGGCAGTCAACACAACCCAAGCAGGTCCAGACCACAAATTGAGGTTTGTAAAATATTGAGCCATACCCATCATGCCCGGCGCACCTCTTGCCGGAATCAGTATAGCTCCCAAGCCCTTTTCCTCCATTAGAGCTTTTGCAGCATCTACTCGTCTTGCCACATCTTGTTCTAGAGCAAATCTTCTAAGCATTTTTTCCTCCTTTTAATTCTAAGGAAATAAAATGGATTGCAAAACACCATCTTGCAAGCCCTGAGTTATGTACCTATAGTTAAATCTCTGGTGGGAAACTAATATTTTGATTATCTGCTAAAGCTAATAATTTTTCGACACTACGTTCATCGATAGGTACTCCGGATTCATTAGAATCCCTTTCGGTTAGAAATTCTAATTCTCCAGGCAAATAAACAGTCCTACCTTCAATTGGCTTGGCAGAACGAATTTCCCCTACCAGTTGCTCTAATCTTTCTTGAAATTTCTTTTTCTCCATAAAAAACTCTGGGTTGAATGCCATAATCATGTGTCCTACATCATGATTAACCATACCTTGAAAACATTGAGTGCCAAACAAAGAACCACTCATGACTCCACACAACACATCAGTGAACAAGGCCAGACCATAACCTTTAAATTCGCCTATAGGATATTGAGTTCCTGTGGACTCACTACCATCAGCATTAAGAAAATCAGCCGG
>DCAJ01000040.1:37083-37329 GCA_002311455.1 Anaerolineales bacterium UBA1136
ACCCCAAGGAGCCATTTCAGCCCTAGCATTGGTCATCACGTAACCAATCATGCCTGACTTTGTAATTGATTCTGCATGATAACCAGCTTGTCCAAAATGATTACTATGCTTAATTGAAACTATACCTATTCCCACTTTTGCAGCCTTCTCCACAGCAAGTTCTGCACCTTTGTTTGCAACCATATATCCAAAACCTTTGTGTCCATCCACCAAAGCAGCTGCTGGAGAATTCTCTAGCACCTCAAA
>DCAJ01000072.1:0-7359 GCA_002311455.1 Anaerolineales bacterium UBA1136
CATTGGAGCTCTATTGTTACTCCCAATTGTAGTAGTACTGAAATTGATAGCTCATTCCGACATGGGCTTGGATTTGTTGGCAAGAAAGACAGCTAATAATCCATCTGAAATGTGGGCCCAAGCAAAATTCTCTGCTCCTATTGTCTGGAGCTACTTCACTACACTCTTCACTCCCTGGTTGTGGTGGCCTGGACTACTAGCTATGGTAATTGCTATGTGGAAACATACTAGAGTTAGCTTGTATGTTGGTATAACGACACTCATTGGACTAGTGTCGCTTATAGCAAAAAGCAACCCTGGGTTTTTAGAGGCACGGTTCGCTCTACCTTACGCACCTTTGCTAGTCGTATTAATGGCCATAGGAATCGCCGCTATCTGGGTAAAGTTACGATCATGGACAAGCAATGCAAGGGAAATAGTACTAACAGTTGGGCTACTATTTTTGTATCCAAGTGCCCAATTTATGTGGACATCATGGACAGAGCCCGATAAGCTAAACCTTCCTGAACATGACAAATGGGAGTACATTACTGGCTGGCCATCTGGATACGGATTTCGTGACATTGCTCAATATTACGACAACAGTAGTAACGACAAAACTCTGTTAACACTAGATCTTGGAGGCCAACAACGTATGGCGGCTTACCTACCGCCTGGATCTAGAATTACACCACTGTGGAGACCACCTGACAAATTGATGGTTGATCTGCACGCCAACGTTATCACTGACAATCTGCTAATTATTGATATCCCTAAAGATAATGCAACGATTGATAAACTAGGCCTGAAACTGCTCCCGTTGTTAGAGTTTTCGCGACCTGGAGATGAGTCTAGATTGATTGTTGCTAAAATAATACAAGAAGATATCACAAACTAGTTCGTGTCATAGGTAATTTACCTTATATTTAACTGAACAAAATCATTTGGAAATACATTTGCTTGAGACTCTTCCATCGTTAAGTCTTGCTCCGTTTTACCAAATAGAGGCTTACCTTCTCCAAGCAATATTGAAACATGAGTCAATATTATTTCATTTATTAGCATAAGATTCAGAAATGACTGAATGGTCTTGCCACCGTCAATATAAGCATGTTCATGTCCATCATATTCTAGTTGTTTGACAAGATCATTAATATCGCCCGAGTACATTTCTACCTTCCCGTCAAGACTTACTGGAGGATAATTGAGCGTTGTGCTTATTACAATCATTCGTGTATCACCATAAGGCCATACACCCTTAGGAAGGTCAGAAATCATTTCCATGCCATTACGCCCCCTAATTAGACAATCTACTAAAGAAAAGAACTCTACAAACCCCATGCCTTCATCATCTCCCATATCTACATCAATTTTACCTGACGAATGGAGCCAATCTACATTCCCATCTTCTTTAGCGATAAAACCATCAACACTAATTGCAATATAAACGGAGTATTTCGTTTTTAATTCCTTATTGTTTAGCGCGATGCTTGAGATGACCTACAACTGTACATGTTAATCAAGATAGATGACAAAACTTAATTGCATACACAAGTTAGCTACCGCGTATTCGTATGGTCGCCAAAATATTTGGCATGGCATTGGTATACAGCCAATATCCGAATCGTTTACAGGAAAGATCCCATGCACCCAAAGTACGTACCACATCTCCTCTAAAACCAGATTTGAAACGCCATACTCCCCACAAGGGATCACTATCAACAAAAACTTCTGGAACACCCCAGAAATCATAAGTAGTGCATCCCGCTGCCTTAGCTCTGACAATCGATTCCCATTGCAACAAGTAATTTGGCATTTTCTCGGTATGATGTCCACTAGACATCCCATACATATAAGTTGCGCGCCCACCAAATATAAACATTACAACAGCACCGATAACCTCACTGTCAATCTCAGCAAGCAGCGTTTGCGCCATACCTGCATCCATAAATGATCTCCATACATCAATATAGTATTGGCGTGGTCTAATCGCGAAACCATTACGTTTGGCTGTGAATTCATACAAACCGTACAACAAGCTTAGGTCTTCAGGCGATCCGGCACGCACTTCCAGACCTTTCCTAGTAGCCAAACGAATGTTGTAACGGGTCTTCTGACTAAATGAAGATAACAACGCAGCTTCATCTACAGTCAGATCAAGCACCATAGTATTCCGAAATTGAATCTGTTGTTTTGACTCTCTCCATCCGTTTTTAGCAAGTTCATATACCAACTCTACACCCACATGATCTGATTCAACGTCTTGACAAGCTTTTACACCATAACCAATAGGAACATAAGGGTCTATTTTTAGGAAAACTACCTTTTCACTAAGAGTGATTTCGCGCAAATCATCTAATACACTTTTACGCAAAATTATATTACTCCAATCTAACACCGGACCCCGCGGGACATACATGATCTTAGCTTCTACTCCAAAACGTGTTTCGCTACGTATCAACAGTTGTGCAGCCGCTAAAGCATCATGACTATCTTGCCATACTATACGTTGTGGAGCCCAACCATGGCGAGATTTTAGCTCCCCCCAGTCCCATGATTGCAATATTTGGTTTCCGTGCAACGCGGATAAAATGGTATGCCATTCCTGCCTACTAGTAACAGAACGTATTGTGTAACTCACGAGTAAACTCCGGAACGTGCAGCAACCAAACGTTCATATAATCGATGTGCCCAAGGATAATACACTTTCTCCCAAGCACCTACACTGCGTTCTAATTGCCCTCCAAAACCACGTTTGAATCTGTAAACAGGCCAAAGGCCATCTTTTCTGTTAGCAAACTCTGATTCTAAATAATCCTGCTCTTCGTCAGGAACCCCCCAAAGATTGTAACTGTGACAACAATTCTCCTTGGCCCAGCATATAGCAGCCCATTGCAAGGCATAGGCTGGCATACGTTCTCTTTCCTCACCGGATGAAGCCCCATAAAAGTACCAGGCTCGCCCACCATACGAAAAAATCATCAAAGATGCCAGGGGTTTGTCCTGATATTCAGCCATGAGTAATGCCACTCTGTTTGCAGGTGTAAATAGATGATAAACATCACTGTAATATTTGGCGGAATGCACTCCAAATTTATTGCGATCCCCGGTTCTTTCAATAAGATCTTGGTATCGCAATAAATCAGTGTCCACAGTCTCTGAAGTGGCTATACGGACTTTTACACCACTTCTTTCCGCTAAACGAATGTTATAGCGTGTTTTCTGTTTCATACCAGCCAATATATCAGTTTGACCCCTTTTGAGATCAATAGTGATTGTCCTACGCGGCTGTATGGTTTGTGAACTAGGGGCTAATCCAAGTGTCTTCAGAACGTTATTAGAAATTTCGCTATACGCTAAATCAGGTTCAACAATCAAGAACAAGGCTCGACGAGCTCTAGAGACTTCATCACATAATGACAGCACGTATTTGCACTGTTCAATATCAGACCAATCCACTAGAGGACCCTTAGGTAAATACGCAATATTACCTAGTCCTAGAGGCAATGGCCGAAACAAAATTTGGGCTCCTGCTACCGTCCGGCCTTGGTCACGAGCCACTAATCTAGTT
Source organism: Anaerolineales bacterium UBA1136 (assembly GCA_002311455.1). Taxonomy (GTDB): domain Bacteria; phylum Chloroflexota; class Anaerolineae; order Anaerolineales; family UBA11657; genus UBA11657. The sequence goes on from DCAJ01000072.1 coordinate 3,551, forward strand.
GCGGACCAACCAAAGTTGCATTTTAGAGTAGCCCAAGTGGATGTCTGCAAAATATGGGCACCAGCAGCAGATGTAATTTTTTCAGGATGTTTCTGCTGGAAACCAGCAACAAACGAATCCCATTCAGATACATTCAGGGGAGCTGACACAGACAAATTATAGCACCACCAATTACTGGTTTAGGAAACACGGTAGGCAAGCAAGAGACCATCTCGAATAGGAACAATTGACATCATCCATCTATTGCTAGCATTAATCTGTGCAGTAAGTTCTCTAACGCCCATTACAGTTGAGGACTCATCATTTTGATCCAATATTCGACCTCCTAGCAGCATATTATCTACAATCAATACCCCGCCAGGTTTAAGACTCCGTTCGATGACTTCTAGAGACGATGGATATGCATCTTTATCTATATCATTAAAAATGAGGTCATAGGGCCCTAGATTATTCTCTAGCGTCTCCACGGCTTCAGCAATATGGTATTTCACAATATCATCATAACCAAGCCTCTCTAGATGCAACCGAGCCTTATTAGATAGATCAACATCCCATACTACGTGATGTACTACGCCACCTCCATTCTCCTGCACAGCCCTGGCAAACCACGCTGTGGAATAACCATAACCAGAACCCATTTCAAATACACTAGTAGCTCGAATCATACGAGCAATCTGATAACAAAAATTGCCGGCAACAGGACCTATTATGGGAAAATTAGTTTCACTCGCATAATCTTCCATGATGATCATCTCTTCAGGACGCTTATCCACCTGTTGATTAAGATAGCCCTGCACTGCTTCAAAAGTAAGTTTATTATTCATATATCCCCTATGCGATCAAGAGAGCATCAAAGTTTTCCTACAAAGTCATAGAATCAATCCGTCGAAAGCTCCGTACATATAGTAAACCTAACAGCAAGAATGTTGCCACATTTATTGCAAGAGTTACCCGACGGAGCGGAGATAGATATGGCTCGACTTCAATAACATGGGACCCTCCTGGAGCCACAATACCAATAAGACCAAAAGCTGTCGGGAACTTACTCGATTCTGCCCCATCTATCATAACACGTAGGTACGGATAATATGAGTAACTAAGCTGTACATAGGCTGCGGATGACAAAGTGTAATCGATCCGTACGTACTGTGACTCCATTACATGCTCATTGACATGAGAAACAAGATTATCACCGTCATACTCAATGAATTCCTGCAAAAAATTGACCTCCAATACAGGAATAAATTCAGCTGATCCACTGTCCGGCTTGATACGCATCTCCCGTGCTAGCGGAGCAAATTGCAGTTGTGGCTCTACAATTGCAATCTGGTGACTGGCTATCATAGGCAATCCGCCACCAGTCGGAATTATGACAGCACCATCGTCTGTTGTGACGGCACCGGGATATTCCACCAATGATGTAGAATTATCTGTAATCACCCAGTCCGTATTGGCGATCAATAACAAATCACGAGATGAACTTAATAGTTCCTCTACAGAATATGCTGTTACACCATAAGGATTAGGGTTAGTAGGACGCAAGTTACGAATAAAGGTCGCTGAATAAATAGATGAGTTTCCATCATTCTCATATCCAGCCAGACCAGCAACCATAGGAATTTGCCATCCATTTTCTGGTTGGGATGGATCCAAAACTCTACCTGTGCTATCTGCACCATTACTAGCCAACCATTGATGCACTGCCACTCTGTTCTCTGGACTACCGTTAGGGGTAGGTGGCACCAAGTAGTTGACAAACAAGTTATATCGAAACATATCAACAGCAACAAGCCCACACACCAATGTTGGAACTAATAATCTACTATAAGGTAACAACCTCCACTTCATTAGAGCTTTTACTCTGACAATAGAAATTCTGTGCCTTAGTTCAACAACTAGTGTACCGACTCCTGCTGACCCAATAATAACAACATAAACAAGGTATTGGCCCTGAGCACTTAGAAAAAAAGCGAAGGGGCCAAGCGCGAAAAACAAGGCCAATCCCAGCACAACCATAGGGGCGATCAGCTTCAACTTGACCCTGAACAATGATAGTATCCCTCCTAGGATTGCTAGGGTCACAATACTAATACCGACATAACCGTAAACCCATCCGGAACCCTGACTGCTATCAAAGGAAAATGTTGCTGCCCAAGGGGTGGTATCCATTATTACTGGCATAGCAACAAATCCATCTGGATACCAGCCGGGTATCACAGTCAAGTTAACCTCAATTAAGGAAGGTAAAGTATATGCTAGCGATGCTAACACACCTAAAGTGAAACAAAATACCAGACGCTGAGCAGCCTGTACCCTAGCACGAAATGACATTATATCTTGTCCAATGGTAAGTAGTCTAACCACACCATATAGTGATGCAAAAATCATGCTATATCCACCGAAAAATGCATGGCAGATCAATCCTATTGCAGTAATAATTGCCAGATTGATACCAGGCCGACGCCCACCTTCATCGCAAATAACTCTATCTACCAAATACAATTGCAGAGGCCACAAAAGAAAGGTAGGAGCCATAGTAAACTTGTTGACATATACAATTACATGATAGCGATAGTATGCAAATCCGTATGTGAAAGCAGCAGTCAGTCCGGCACATCTAGAATGTGTAAGATTGCGCACATACAGATACATGACAAATAACGACAGAATATGGATTGTAAAAAAAACCAACTTAATTCCGATGAAAATGTTGGGAACAACAAAATTCACCAAAGCTACCAGAGCAAAAAATAGTGGGCTGTAGAACTGCATCAACGGAAAACCCATGTCGCCCCAATTTGACCACATAGGCAACTGAGCATTTGCAAGTATATCTTTTACTAGCCAGGCCAAAGTAGTGTAGTAAATGCCATCCGTTGCAGCTGTTATGTATCCAGGCAAAAGAAAATAGGCTCCAGATATAATACCCAATAGTAGTAAAATGAAACCGGTGCCGAATCGCAAATTCATACATCTGCGTAACATATCACTAAGCGCCACCCATCTACTCTCTACAATCACTAATGTTATTAAACTAACAATTGCAACACCTCGGAACAACCAGCGCATCTTCTGAACCATCACTGCCCATGTGGGCGAGACACCCCAATCACGCACCTTAATGAAAGGTCCGTACACCGTATATAGTTCAGCATGTATATAGGCAACAACCAACCCTAACAATGCTAGAATAGAAACTACTTGCAGCAGTCTATTATTAGTGATATTTCTTGTATTTATGGAATCATCACGCATTGATGTCATTTTAGGGTATCTCCACTGATGGCATTTTCTTGTAACTTGAAACCCAAAGTACTGCCAATAAGATCAGGGTACATATATTCACTATACCGACAATCACTCTGAGACGGGACAGGTATGGAATAATCTCAATAGTATGAGCACCTGCTGGAGACTCTAAGCCTATCAACCCAAATGATGTGGCAAACGTGGCAACCGGTTTGCCATCAATAAGCACACTCAAGAATGGATAATATGCGTAACTTAATTGCAAATAGGCCGGTGTAGACACATTATATTCTATACGTACATACTGAGAATCCATTTGATGATCCCTAATATCCATTACTAACGGTACTCCATCTGTTAAATCTTTTAGCGGCGGTAACCTGTCCATAGCCGGCAAGAAATCAGATGTACCTCTAGCATAGTCAATTCCTATCTCGTTAGCTAATCTGGAATAGGGAGTTTCAGTCAACATATAAGCTTGCTCCATCGCCCTAAAATCCGTGTCTAAATGCACCGCCTCTACTCTGCGACTAGCCAGCATTGCCAAACTTCTATCTGTA
>DCAJ01000072.1:7375-20255 GCA_002311455.1 Anaerolineales bacterium UBA1136
AAGCTTCTATCTGTAGGTACTACAACTGCCTCACCACCAATATTCATAGCTCTAGGATATCTATCCAACACTGAAGGGGCATCCACAATGACTACACTTGTATTAGCAATGATCATAAGATTGCTACCTTCATCAAACAGCTTCACAGGATCAAACCTTCTAAGACCCACTACGAAGGCCGCCGAATATATGGATGAATTGCCATCAGATACATATGTAGGTAAATTGGCAATCATAGGAATATGCCAAACAATATCACTCTGGTCAACATCGAGCACACGACCATCTATATAGGTTTTATTTTCATTCAACCATTTATGTACTGATACTCTGTTTACTGGGCTTCCATTTGGAGTCTCAGGAATCATATAGTTAACAAACAAGTTATATCTAAACATATCTAAAGCTATTAATCCGCAGAGACAAAAAAGAATCCATTCACTCCTGAGCCAGTCAGTAGAAAACAACAACCGTCCTGCATATCCACAACCGTTCTTAGCAATCAGACGGTGTTGTATCTCTGCCATACATACACCTACCCCTACAGAACCCATTATCACCACATACACAAGATAATCACCTGGGGAGTGAAATAAAAACACTACGCTACCACCTGGGACCTTACTGAAAATCTCGGAGAAATTAAGATAGTAAGGACCAATGGCAAGAAAACAGGTTGTCAATAATAATGCGAACGGAGCCACAACAAAAACTCTCCCGTTTAACAGTGTCCAGATGTAGCCAATTAGTGATATGGACATTACACTAATACCTAAATATCCACCCCACCACCCACTACCACCCTGACTACCTACAAAGGTTAGTACATCTGACACACTCATTGGAGGTAACAGAAAATCTGCGCCTAACCACTCCTGAACAACAGACAAGTTGCTCTCTAACAGAGCAGGTAAGGTGTAGAACAAAGATGCCATTACACCTGCACCTAACCAAACATACAAGTGTGTAATTATCCGAAGCTTAGTACTCCATGTGGTTTTATTTTGCGTACATGTAAACATACGAAGTAACCCGTAAAGAGCAGCAAACAATCCTCCATATCCACCAAAATATGCATGACATACCAGCCCCAAAGCACTTACTAGAGCCAGACTAACTCCAACATAGCGCTTATTACTTGTCACTAAGAATTTATCCACAAGATAGAGCTGCAAAGGCCATATAACAAACGTAGGGCCCATATTTAGAGCACCTAGATAGAAGAACACATGATAACGATAGAAGGTAAATCCCAAAGCGAAACTGGCAACTAATCCGGCATATTTGGATTTAGTAAGATTGTGCACGTAAAGAAAAATCACAAGTACTGATAGTACATGCAAGATAAGATGTAGGATCTTTACTGCGTTCCAAACATTATTAGTTATTAGGCTTATTACAGCTATAGCCGTGTAGTACATAGGACTGTAGAACTGCATTAACGGAAAGCCCATATCGCCCCAGTTGGACCAAAGCGGAAATTGACCTTGCATGATAATATCCCGAATCAGCCATGCAATAGTAGTATAAGATTCTGCGTCATCAGTAGCTCGCAAATACCCGGGCATAATAAAATCAACACCAGATATCAATCCTAGTGCAACTAATAAAATGAATATCTTGATTCGATTGTTGACTGTTTTTCGTAGAATGTTACTGACGATTGCAAATTTAATCTCCAAAGCACATAATGACAATATGCTGATAGCCGCTAATATACGCAACAACCAACGAATCTTTTGAACCATTGTCGCCCAAGGTGGAGATGGACCCCAATCACGTAATTTCAGGAAGGGACCGTAAACAGTATATAGCTCAGCGTGCAGATACCATGTTAATATCAATAAGAATGCACACCATGTTATAACAACGTATACACGAGATGATCGAACTAAAACAGGTGATTTCTTATAATCACGCCACATAAAGAGGCCAGTTAGTTTACGTTGTAGTACTAAGTACGAAGATAGGAGGCTCCATTGACATCCACTATGCATCCCGTGAGGTAATCTGTGCCTTCAGATGCAAGAAACAACACTGTGTGCGCAACCTCCTCTGGGATTGCCACTCTCCCCAATGGACTTTGTTTCCGAATAGAGTCGCCATCTGGGCCAGACAGTAATTCAGTAACCATATCGGTTTGTACGAAGCCGGGAGCTACCACATATACAAATATGTTGTGCGGAGCTAGTGATTGGGCCATGGACTGACTAAATGCATTTAGGCCAGCTTTACTAGCTCCATAAGCAGGAGCTTCAGGCTCTCCTCTAAATGCGCCTCTAGAGGAAATACTGACTATCTTCCCACTCCTTCTCTTCATCATATGTTCCACAACACAGAAAGTAATGTTGGCTGCACCAATAAGATTAACGCCCAGAGCACGCTGCCAACTCTGCTGCCACTCTTCATAACTAGTACCAGGTACTGCATGATGTTCAAATATGCCAGCATTGTTAACCAATACATCAACGGCACCCATTTCACTGATCACATCAGTTACCAATGCTCTGGCTTCATTTGGTTGGGTAATATCTGCCTGGAACATACTGTGATTCCCGCCATCCAGAGATTGCAATGTGTCCTGAGCCGCCATTTTGCCCTTGTTGTAATGTACGGCTACGCTGGCACCCGCGTTCGAGAAAGCCTGTGCTACCGAACGTCCTATACCACGTGATGCTCCAGTAATCAACACTCTCTGCTCATCAAAATTCATAGATTCTCCTGTAGGAATATTTGTGCAATCTATATACTGCCCATCATTTTATCGATCGCAAGGCTATAAATCTACAGTCGCCCAGTAAGTGTATTCAGTATATACTATGGAAACTCGGATAGCCAACATAGCGTTTGTAGCGTTTGTAGCATTTGTCACCCATCCTGCGCCTGTGAATGCATCTCCGCGACAGAAATGGACTGAAAACAGTATTATTTTTCAAAGTATTATGAATATCAAAATGACTAAGACAACACAATCTACTGCTCAACTACTTGTTACATGCATGGTGGATGCTATCTATCCACAGGTTGGTACAGCAGTAAAGAGCATACTAAACAAGAACGGCTGCGAAATGAAGTTCCCTCCGCAACAAACCTGTTGCGCCCAGCCGGCATTCAATGCAGGTTTTCTAAAACAGGCACGTGCCATAGCTCGACATACAATTGACGTGTTTACAAACACCGCAGGCCCTGTAGTAGTGCCCTCCGGTTCATGCACAGACATGATTGTGCATCACTACCCGGAATTACTAAAATCTGATCCAGTTTATAGCTTAAAAGCAAAAAAGTTGTCTGAACGCACTTTCGAATTCACTCAATTCTTAGTGGACAAGCTCGGTTTAACAAATATAGGAGCAAACTATAATGGTCGCGCTACGTACCATCCATGCTGCCACGGATTGCGCAACCTTAACCTCGTTAGACAACCATCAACACTACTAGATAATGTAAAAGACTTGGAGCAAGTTGCACTTCCTTGTGCAGAAGACTGTTGTGGCTTTGGTGGATTATTTTCACTACGCATGAGCGAAATATCTGGCGCAATGCTAGACAAAAAATTGAATCATGTTGAGGAAAGTGGAGCAAATGTACTCATAGCCGGAGACGTAGGCTGCATAATGCACATGAAAGGTGGTCTTCGGCGAAGGGGAAGCAACATACAAGTCAAACATATAGCTGAGATTCTAAATGACTGCCACTGAGCTATCTTTCTACGATCGTATATCTGACGCACTCGCAAATCCTGAAGGACAGCTCGCAATAGCTGCTGGTGCCAGAGCAAAGCACATGAATCGTGCTAGTGCAATGGCTGAATTCCCAAACATGGAAATTACCCGTGAGCGTGCACGTCATATCCGTGCCCGCACTCTATCTCAGCTGGACTATTTTCTAGCTCAGTTCGCTGACAATGTGGAATCACTTGGAGGTCACGTATTTTGGGCAAAGGATGCAAAAGAGTGCAACCGATATATCAATGAAATAGCCAGAGCACAAGATGTGCAGCTCGTTGCCAAAGCTAAATCTATGCTTACCGAAGAGATTTCTCTAAATGAATCTCTACAAGCTTCCGGCATCAATGTAGTGGAAACAGACCTGGGTGAATTTATAGTCCAATTATCTGGAGACAAACCGTCTCACATAATAGCACCAATTCTACATATGACACGTCAACAGGTGGGTAACGTGTTCAAGGAAAAATTGAACGTGCCTTTTAGTGACGATCCTGCTACGCTAAATGCTGTAGTACGCGCTCACATGCGCGAAATATTCCTTAAAGCAGATATGGGTATTAGTGGGGTAAATTTTGGGGTAGCAGAATCGGGCGCACTGTGTTTGGTAACCAATGAGGGCAATGGACGATTAATCAGTACAACTCCTCGCATCCATGTAGCGGTCATGGGAATGGAAAGACTTGTACCCACACTGGTAGATCTGAGCACAATGTTGCAGTTGCTTGCACGTAGTGCCACTGGCCAAAAGTTGTCAGTCTATAGCAACGTTTTGTGTGGTCCTAGAAGAGAAAATGAATCTGATGGTCCCGAGGAACTACACATAGTGATCTTGGACAACGGCCGCAGCCAAATACTGGGAACTTCCTTAGCTGAGATTCTCTACTGTATTCGGTGCGGAGCATGCCTCAATGCATGTCCAGTCTTCCACTCTATTGGAGGTCACGCGTACGGAAGTGTGTACTCAGGTCCAGTAGGTTCTGTACTTAGTCCACTGTTGTTCGGAGATTCTTGGAATCTTCTCCCACACGCCAGCACCCTATGCGGAGCCTGTAAGGAAGTATGTCCAGTTGATATAGATCTGCCTGGATTGCTACTAAAACTACGGGCGAAAGAAAGTGAAAAGGGGGAATCGCCACTGTGGATGCGATTAGGTCAATGGATCTATGCCGTTACTACATGCAACCCAATTCTATTCGGACTAGCTTTACGAACTGGTCAACTTATTAGCAGGATATTAGCAAATGAGGGCTGGTTCACTAAATTACCTGGACCTTTACAAGGATGGAGTGCTCAGCGTGATTTTCCGGCACTGGCCCAGAGCTCATTTCGACAGATGTGGGACAAAAGCAGTAAAGGTTAATCTAAGCATGAAACGTGCTCATTTTCTGGAAAACGTAAGTAGGAGCCTTGGCAATAAAACACTGCCAAGTCATGGCGAAAAACCAAGTCAACAAAATAGCCCTACAACAGCAGATTTACAAACCATCATTCAGCAATTCATACATGAGGCCAATGCTGTAAAAGCCCAGACACACCTAGTAGCTGATGAGGCCAGTGCTATGAAGAAGATCGTGCAATTACTCAACAATCAATCCAACAACAAATATATATCCTGGGACGATAACTGGTTGCCAGTAACAAACCTGGAAACACATCTAGCTTCCGCCAATTATGAGCGCTACCAAAGCAAAGTGCCTCGGGACACTGCAGAACGAATAAGGGCACATACTAAGCTTGCAGAAGTATCCGTTGGCATAACTGGATGCAGTGCAGCGCTAGCGGACACCGGCAGCATTGTTTTAGAAAGTCAATCAGGTCAAGGAAGACTTAGTTCTCTTTTGCCACCAGTACATATTGGCTTACTCACCACTGATCAAATTTATCCAACTATGGAAAGCTACATAAAATCACAGCCAGAGGCTGGCTACAGATCAAGCAACTTGATTGTAATAACAGGACCTAGCCGTACAGCAGACATCACGCAAACACTTACTCTAGGTGTACATGGACCAGGTACATTGCACATTATAATTATTGATAAATAATAGTTGCAAACACAGTTATCTATGGGATAGAGTATTAGAAAATTCTAATCATATGCCAACATTAGTCACACTATAAAAATAATTATTTGCTAGAATAAATGACTGTACTAATTGCACTAATAGCTTGCTCGGTGCCAGGATTAATATTTGCTATACTTTTTTACCATGCCGATAGATATGAGCGCGAACCAATCCACTTCTTGGTGCTCGTTTTTCTCTGGGGAACAGTCCCATCTCTAATACTAAGCGAACTACTTAATCCACAAATAATCAGTATTTTAGCCTGGATTTCACGATCCACAGTCACCACACTTGTGGCACCAGCACTTGAGGAACTACTTAAAGCATTAGCAATTGCTTCTATTTTCTTTTTTGCGCGGCAAGAATTTGATGGCGTGCTAGATGGTCTAGTGTACGGAGGCATGGTAGGCCTAGGATTTGCTACTGCAGAGAATTACATCTACTACATCGATGCGCTGCAGAATAGAGGATGGTATGCACTATTTGAACTATTTGTATTGCGAGGAATCGTATTTGGACTTTCACACGCAATGTACTCTGGTGTGGTCGGCGCTGGTTTCGGATTGGCTAGACACACTATAGGTAGCCGGAAACGTATTTCTTACATAATAGGAGGACTGATAGCCGCATATTGTATACATGCAACCCACAATCTTGGCAGTCGATCACCTGGTTTCGGTAGTATACTGAGCATACTAATCGCATCGATAGGTCTAGTAATCTGGTATATAAGTTTTCAGTTGGTATACAAACAGGAGAAACGTATACTAGAAAAAGAATTGTTCAATGAGATTGGTAACACCATATCAGATTACGAATACAAACAAATTATTGAAAGTACTGGCAGACCGCAAATTCTGGACGATTCGGACAATCCTCTCCGGAGCAAAAGGCTTAGGCTGAACATAGAGCTAGCCAACCGTAAGCATAGAGCTAGGACAATCGGTGTACATATAGAAGAAGAGCTTTCTGATGACATGATTGAACTTAGATCACGTATAGCGAGTCTTCAAGCAAATATCCCGGGCAATAATAACCAATGACTTATAAAGGAATCCATATACAGTGGAACCACCCAATATTAGCAGTTATGCTTGTGATGATAGTAACAGCTTCATCAATAATAGTAGCCAACCCAGAAACAATGTTGTACACATTCCACAGTGCAGTAGACCAACCAGAGTGGATGCGTCTGCACAACTTCTATCAATTCTTGTATCAACCCAAACATGACAATTGGGGCGGACGCTCTGAAAAATGGCTAAAAGCATCCAACAGTGACTGGTATTTCGTTACGCCCGAGCACGAACTCTACCAGTGGGATGGATCTAGTAAAGCTACAGGTGAACTGATAGCAACCGATCTAGAGCCATCTTTTTACAAAAGTCCTCCTACTACTATTAGTAACTCGATGGATGTAGCCGGGGCAGCTGTGAATCTACAGGGAATATCTAAGATAAGTGGAGTAAAAAAAATAGGCTCTGAGAGCAGCACTGTCGAAGAAGGTTCTACAAAATGTGTAGCGCAAAACCCAAGCATAATTGTAAGATCATGTGCAAGCACCAACTGCCGTCAATTAGATTCACTTCAGTATGGAACAAAAGTAACGATAACTCAGGAAAGTCAAGGATGGTACAAAGTAACCAATTTAGATGGCGCGAATGGTTGGGCTGCAACTAGACTTTTTGAAAGTTGCGAAAAATTACAGTCTGATTCAAAAAGCGCAGAAGCTAATACCCTGACGACTAATAATAAAGATGCTTATCCACTTTGCGAACATTGCAATCATTATGAAGTTACAGGTTTGACTGGAGATGAAGTCTATAACAATATGCGCACAAACGCACCAATAGTGGATGGCCAACCCATGGCTGGGGTAACACGATTCTCATGGAGCTACCAAGTAGCCGACTGTACCAGAATGCAACAAGCACAGATAAGTACCGTAATTGAAACATCTATGCCAAACTGGGTAGATTTTGAGCAAGGCTCATCCTTACTCAGGGAAGAGTGGATCAAGTTCTACAATTCACTCTTAGATCATGAAAATGGACATTCACAAGCATTAGTCGAATTGACACAGGATAACGAAGCCATTCTGTTAAATTCGTCCGGATGTGAACAAGCCAATGAGCAAATCTATGCAAATCACTCAAGTTACCGTGATAGGAACCTCCAATACGACGCAGATACAGACCATGGGCGGACTCAGGGAGCTGATGCAAGTAGATTGCTAGGCAAGTGATTCGATATACTGTTACACACTTCTAGATTTAGCTATGATCGGTGGTATTGGGCAACCTAACGAGTCCACTACAGCACGTAAAAGTTCTGCTTCAGCAACAGTAATATGTTGATCAAACACTACGCAAGCAGCACATGCATTCACAATACGGCGTTTAATCTTAGGCACAACTGCAGCTAATACGTTCAATGCCTGATCGACTTTAGTGAGAGATATGTCGGTAATATATTGTTCTGAATCGCCGTCTGTAAAAAGCTCCAGCATCCCAGCTTGAAAAGCACTTGGTCGATCAGATTCTCTGGAATGACCAGCCTGTGCTAGTGCAGATAACAAAGTATGGCACTCTGCACGTACAGTTATCAAAGATCTAATAGATTTGACATTTGTATTGGTGTCACTAAAAGCATGGTCAAGATGTCTTCTAACCATACGATGTAATGCATACTCAAACAAGCTGACATGATTGTCAGCTTCCATCAGATAGTTTATGCTTTTCCGAAATTCACTATATTGATTTGGAGAAAGTTGGCGTAAGGCAGAAATAGCAATTTCAACTATAGGTAACCGCAATTCGGTCGCCACCGGCTCAAGAATTTTAACCATACGCAACGTCTCAGAATAGGTAGTATTGTCAGAATACTGCTTCAGGTAATCTAATTGATGTCTGTGCACAATCTCATCCTTGTCCAGAAGCAGACTATAAATTAGTGTGCGTGCCCCGAAAGGTTCATGTGCTGCTCTAATTACATCTTGGGGTATATTCTCCAGAATATCCGAAGCATAATGCACATGGGCTAAGCCAGGCGCACCTACAGATCTAAGGATTTTATCTGAATCAGCAGCAAGCTTAGTTTCACCGCTCACTAGCTTAGAACTAGTGCCTTCTTCTCCAGATTGGGTCTTGGATTGGATTTCATAGAATTTACCAGAAAAATGTGGGTCTAGAACCTTGATTCGATCATGTAGATTGGGATGAGTAGACATTATATTGCTAAACAAACTAGCCACACCACTAGCAAAAAAGAAATGGCTAGCCTCTTCAGCATGTTCCGACACCATCCTAGAACTTAGGTCTAAGCCACCTATTACCTTAAGCGCACCTGCTAAACCACGAGGATTTCTTGTAAATTGAACCGCTGATGCATCAGCAAGATATTCACGCTGTCGAGAAACTGCACTCTTGATTAACTTAGCAAAGAATACTCCCAGATATCCTACAACTATTAGTGCAATGCCTAGTCCCAGGAACAGTGCTGCTTCTCTACCTCCTCTTGTTTCCCTACGTCTGGATCGATGAGCTGATAAACCTGCAGTACGTAATAATACATATCCAATGGTAGCAATTGATAGAATGCCAGCAAGAACACTCATCAATCGGATGTTTAGACGCATATCACCGTTGATGATATGGCTGAATTCATGCGCTATCACCCCCTGCAACTGTTCCCGATTTAGATTGTTCAAACAGCCACGGGTCACTCCAATTACAGCATCGCCAGTGTTAAATCCAGCAGCAAATGCATTGATTCCAGTCTCATGCTCCAAAATATATATTGGTGGCACAGGAGTACCAGAGGCAAGTGCCATTTCCTCTACCACATTTACCAATTGCTTAACACTAATATCATTTGATGAAAGATCTACAAGAGCACCGCCAAGCATCTCTGCCACTACTTGACCTCCCTGCTTGAGCTGCAAACTCCTAATTAATGTTCCCACACCCACTACAGCAAGTGTTGCCAAAACTACAGTGAGAAATAACCCCAAATCCCAATAGAATCCGTAGTACCAGTGCCAAATGTACTCACGGTAAAAAATCAATGTAATAGCTAGGTACACAGATATTGCAATGGCAGCAACTGCAATAATATAATAGACGATCAAAATGTTAGTTCTACGACGCGCTGCGTCTTGTAAGGCAAAAAAATCCATAGGGCTTAGTAGGTTCAATAATGTCTTTCAAACAAAATCACAGTAGTATAAATATGGTTATTGTCTTGTCTAATCAACCCAATAAGATTAACTGGGTTTGCAAATAACCTCAGGTAAACGATATCTGGGGAGCGGCGCGTTGATCAGCATCCTCAATTTCAAAGAGTGACGCTTGTTCAAAACCTAATCGATTTGAAAAGAGCATACTTGGAAATGTCGCGCATGCAGTATTGTATGTCATAACAGCATCATTATAAGCTTGGCGTGAAAAAGCCACTTTGTTTTCAGTAGAACTCAGTTCCTCAGTTAACTGCATCATATTCTGGTTCGCCTTTAAGTCTGGATATGCCTCCGCTAGAGCGAATAAGCGCCCCATAGTACCAGTAAGCACTGCTTCAGCACCTATCAAGCTAGTCATAGCATCAGAATCACCCGGATTATCAGCCACAACATTACCCGCACTTGAAGCTTCATTACGTGCTTGAATTACAGCCTCGAGTGTATCCTTCTCATGCGCCATGTATGCCTTTGCTGTTTTTACCAAATTGGGTATAAGGTCATAGCGACGCTTAAGCTGTACATCAATCTGTGCATACGAATTCTTATAACGATTTCGTAAACTCACCAAACGATTGTAACCACTAATAATCCAGATAATTAGTACAGCTATAGCAGCAATTATTATTATGTTTGTATTCATGAATACACCTCCAAACTACTACAAATATTATACAGGAACCGAAGTAGTTTGTATTGTTGTCTGAGCATCAAGACCAATTACAAATATTCTAATCAGTTTTGGGTAGTACGTAAAGGGGCCACACCTGCTGAAGAGGAATACCTTCTGCAGCACGAATTTCAACTGCCTGCATACACTCAAAACCATATTGACTTTCAATAACATCCTTTAGTCCTGTCCCTCCAAATCTACTGCCTGCATAATAAGGGTCGCACATGCAAGTGTCACCACTAGGGGGCAAACTGCACCCATATGACATTGCTTGAGATTGCATAACAGATGTTTCCTGAATCCGTCTTACACTTGAGACCGATATCAATATAACAGCAACGGTCAAAGAAATTACGGAAATATTCATGGATACATTGTTCTCAAATCTGCTTCCAAAAGTGTCTATTATGCAACCAAAAGAAATTGCTACCGCAACAATCGTGACAATATCCTCGTAAATTATATAAAACGGATACAAAAGCCGCATCGCAGAAAAAAATAGGAGGCCCATTCCAACTAATATCAAGAAGATGATCGTTTTAATGCCTGTTGTGCGACCAGTGCGCACTAATTGCAATATAGCAATCAATACAACTAGCAATTCCGGCCACCGCAAATTACGGTAGTGACTAAACCATGCTCCAGATACAGAACGTAGATAGTCTGACATGAACACATTGTCCCCATAACTTAACAAAGACATAGAACTTTGCGGATGCAATATTTCAAATAGCGACCGTGAAACAGAAATCTCAATATTAGTAGAAAGTGGCGCAACACCTCTAGAAGTAACATACCAGTAATATGCCCATAAAATTGTTGCAACAATTGTTAGAGTAATTGTTCTGACATTCAAAATATGTAATCTTAGTCTATTCAATACAACTCTGATTACATTTTCATCACGAGCAGCCAACAATATAGCAAACAGACCGCTAGCGACAATCATTATTGTGAGAAATAATGTGTATCGATTAAACGTGGGATGCACAAAACTAATGTATGCGGCCATTTCAAATCCTATACACAACAAAAGTAAGTAAATCAGCGTATCCCTTGAACACCTCCTTAGAGCATCATAATTCTGCCAATGGCGTCGACTTATATAAGTACGTAACACGAAAATCATAAAAACAAATGTAGTTACCAACAAAACAAGCCCTAATACCTCACCCACCAACACAAACGTTAGAATTAGACTGAAGGATCCAACAAACTCTGGCCAATACAAAAGCAAAGGAAGCAATGGAGGTAGAAAGACTAAGTTGCCGATAATAGCACATCTCAACAAAAGTCCACGAGATACGCTATTAGATCGTTCCAATGATGTATAGGGAACTAACAATAGCACCGAGGGTAAAAAAAATAGATAGGGCATAGCGTTACGTTTAGCAAAAAGTGCAAATCCTAGAGATACACTACTCAATATTGTATAAAACGCAAATAATCTTAGACTCGTCGATTTTACAGACTTGAACATAAGATATAAAGCAATTAGAGCTAAACATGCACTGAATGCTTCAGATCTAATTCGTAAAAGAAACTGTATGTTTGACCAAGAAATGGCAGAGATTAAACTAGCAACAAAGCTTATTATATTTGATCGAGTCAACAAACGTGTGAACCAGAACACTGTTGTCACCACCATCAAATATATGATTGAACCAAACAACCACCCAGATACTACAAACTGCTGTAGGTAAACAAGTGGATCCTGATGGCTGGTTAAGCTCGCAAAAGTCGATTCACTCAATAGTCCTATCTTCGACATAATCATATAAAACCAACCTAGTAGCTGTACTACAGGCAGCCCTTCCCCAGCTGCGGTATGTTCTACAAACCCAGTGGGATAATTATCTAGAAAACGTAGAGCTGCAACTGAATAGCAAAAGTCAGAATCAATATTGTTCCAATAGCAACGATCTAATCCTGTAGAAGAATAGAAGTACAACGCAAACACAGCCGCTAGTGTAAATGCCGCAAGAAACCAAACTGCGTTAATTATGTATATTTTCTTCATAAACTTTGGTCAATAATGCCTACTTTACTAATTCTTCATTTACACAAATAAATTATGAGGTGACTTCATTCGAGGCATACATTGTCGAACATCTATTCACCATCAGGTTAGCAAAACCTGCAAGCGAATGGGCACGGAGGGACTCGAACCCCCAATCTC
>DCAJ01000072.1:20450-22059 GCA_002311455.1 Anaerolineales bacterium UBA1136
AGTACATGCCGCCAGTAGTCAAGATACGATAGGACCGTTGGTACGGACAGGTTGTTTCACACACGGGGGGGAGTGCTTAGGTGACCCCCCTTGTACCTGTCCCAGAGATTGAGAATCAGATCGGGATACCTCAGCTTCATCTCAAGAATGAGAGTATGAACCCGACTTGGTCCTTCAAAGATCGGCTGTGCAGCGTAACCATCTCTAAGGTGTTGGAATTTGGGTCACAGGGAATTGTTGCTTCGTCCTCAGGTAACCATGGCGCCTCAGCCACGGCCTATGCAGCCCGCGCGGGGCTGCCCTGTGTTGCCGTAACTCTCGAGAGCTCGCCGCAGGAAGTGACAACCTCAAATGCAAGTTTACGGCGCCTGTGTGGTCGCCACAACCCAATCTACGGAGCGGTGGGAGATCATGGCGTATCTCATCGAACAGGGCCTGGTATGGCGTTGACCAATTTCATGGCGCCGGCGGTCGGTAGTATCCCATACGGCGTCGAAGGGCATAAGACGATCAGCTATGAAATTACCGAACAGATGGAGCGGTGTGCGTGCCCGATTTTCTCGTCATGTCAGCCGCATATGCTGACGGCCTGTCTGGGGTGTGGAAAAGCTTCATGGAGCTTCACCGGTTAGGATGGATTAACCAGCGACCGAGGATGGTCGCCGCTGAGGCTCATGGACCACTCGCCAAAGCGTTGAAGAAAGACCTCGACTACGTGGAGGCTGTGCCCATTGAAAAGGAGACTATTACCCACTCCATTTGGAGGGGACATTAACACCACCCAGGGCCTGCGTACTCTCGGAGCGTCAGACGGAGAGGCTGTGCCTGTCAGCAATGAGGAGCTTGTAGCCATGTAGCGACCGCTTGCCGCAACGGAGGGCATCTACGTGGAACCTACTTCAGCCACGGCGCTGGTCGCGGCAGAGCAACTGGCTGCACGTAACGTTATCAGACCTGAACATGTGGTGGTCGTGGTCGCGACCTCACCTGGCCTCATGGATCCGGCTGCGGCGCGCGCTCATCTGCCCGATATACCGCTTCTCCAACCGGATCGGAAGGCGTTGCAAAGGACACTGCGCAATGTCTATAACGTTGACATCTCTTGAACATCATATGGCTCGGACTGCATTGAAGAGCGAATTCGCTCTAGATCTCGCGCTCTTGGGTCACTAGGCCGAAGCAGTAGGTGTTCAAACAGCTTGCAGCCGCAGAGACATATTGGCATAGCGACAGTTCAACCAGCGGGATGAAGGCGCAATGAGCGACTTCCGCTAGGTGGCCACATGGATAATCTCGCCCAATTCCATGAACGCGCCACCGCCCTGGTCGGCAGCGCGTTCACTGCTACAGAAGCACGTAGGCCGATATATCCTGTAGTACTATCCACCGTTCCTGCTTTCATGAAGCACCAGTCCGGATACGGCCCATCCGCTCTACTGTCTCGGCCTCGGTGACGATCAACGCGTCACCGCTACAGGCAACGCGCGGTCAGTCCACAACCCCTCCACGTTCTAGCAGCGCGTGGGTAAGGCGTTCCGTCAGCACGCTCACACAGGTGCCACGAGGTGTTCACCGCTGCAGAGCTGCTTGCCGACATTGGTTAGATATG
>DCAJ01000029.1:0-5194 GCA_002311455.1 Anaerolineales bacterium UBA1136
ACCGTAAACTTTCAGTTTAGTCAACATTTTTCTGCCCAACTTGTTCTTAGGTAGCATACCTTTAACTGCATATCGAATAACACGATCAGGATGCTTGTCTAACATTGTCCTTAAGGGTATCTCAATTAATCCACCAGGATAACCTGTGTGCCTCCTATACATCTTGTCATCTAGACGGTTACCACTTACTGCTATCTTAGATGCATTAATTACAACGACAAAATCACCCATGTCAAGGTTTGGAGTAAATTTGACTTTATGTTTACCCCTCAAAATACTAGCGATAACTGTTGCTATCCTTCCGAGTGTCTGACCAGTAGCATCAATCAACAACCACTCCCTATTTACATCAGCCGCTTTAGTTACATATGTAGTCACCAGAACAATACTCCTCAAAACTCAATCTTTATTAATGTGAGCCCTTGGGCAGGTGCTAAAGGACCACTTCTGTTACGATCCCGTGCGTACAATACTTCTTCCACAACACTTGACTTCCATGACCCAACACCTACCATATATAATGTTCCTACGATACTTCGCACCATACGATAAAGAAATGCATTAGCCTCGATATCCATGATGAGTATATTATTGTCTGATCTCCATTCAAGTCTCCTGACATTACGCACAGTATGACCTACCTTATCCGGAGATTTACCAAACGACGCAAAATCATATTTACCCACCAAATATTTTGCGCCAGACCTCATAGCATCCAAATCAAGTTCTATTTTGACATGCCAGCTCCTTCGCATCTGCAATGGAGATCTAACCTCAGCATTATATATCCTGTATTGATAACTCCTCCAACGGGCAGAGCGCCTTGGATCAAACTCGACAGATGCCAAACTCAGAGTTCTAACTACAATGTCTGCCGGCAAACCTGAGTTAATCGCCCGCAATAACTCATGTTCTGTATGCCTCCACTCCATATCGAAGGCAAATACCTGACCTAAAGCATGTACTCCTGCATCAGTCCGCCCAGATCCATAAATTACGACTCTTTCTTTGCCAGATATCTGGCTGACAGCTGCCTCAAGCTCACCCTGGACGGTCCTTCGTTCAATCTGAGATTGAAAACCACTAAAATCTGTCCCATCATATTCTAATATGCCGCTATAACGTCGAAGTTCTGTTCTAATCTTCGACTAGCTCCAAAATCACGATGCGTGCTGCATCTCCACGACGACTACCAACCTTAAGCATACGTGTATATCCACCAGTCCGCTTCTCGTATCNNACTTTATCCACAACCCTCTTATTGTTCAAACGTCTCATAATTGTCCTGCGAGCATGCACCTGAGCCATCTCATCACCTATCCGCTGACCGCGTTTTGCAATGGAAATGACACGTTCCGCATCTCCGCGAATCGCACGTGCTTTAGCTTCAGTCGTATTTATTCGTTCATGAATAAACAAATCATTAATCAAATTCCTGCGTAAAGATCTCCGATGCCCTCCAGATCTATTAAGCCTACGACCAAATGTGCGATGTCTCATCCAGCTATCTCCATACCAATCTCAGACTTCAACAATTCGTCGGTTATGTCGCCTTCGATATAACCTCTCTCAACCAATTTATCTCTTAGCTCATTAAGCGATTTGTCACCAAAGTTACGTATGGACATCATCGCCTCATCACCTCGAGACATATGATCTAATACTTCACCAACCGACGTTATACCGGTACGCTTAAGAGAGTTGAACACACGTACTGAAAGATCTAATTGTTCTATGGGAACCTCAAACACTTCGTTAGGAACCGCTTCTTCAACAACCTCTTCCTCAACCTCCATTAGCATCTCTTCAGTCACTCCTGAAATATCGCGCAAGTGATGCATTAATATGGCAGCACTCCCACTTAATGCCTCTTCAGGTGCTATAGTACCATCAGTCCAAATTTCCATAACTAATTTGTCAAATCCTGTGTCTTGACCAACCCTTGCACTTTCTACATCCCATTTAACACGTTTAACTGGACTAAAAATCGCATCAGTTGGAATGTCTCCCACCGGAAGGACACCGCGATCTTCAGCAGGAGAGTATCCGCGCCCACGCTGTACAGTCAACTCTATATCTATTTTGGCAGTTTCCTTATCTATAGTAAAAAGATAAAGATCTGGATTGACAATCTCCACTTCAGCCGGACATGCGACATCCGCAGCTGTGACAGTACCTTCGCCGCTGACGTTTAGATGTATTCGCGCTGTAGAACCTTCGTGCAACTTCATTCGTAACTGCTTAATCTGCAACAATATTTCAGTCATGTCCTCACGAATTCCCGGCAGGTCGGAGAACTCATGGTAAATATCAGTAACCTTAATAGAGGTGACTGCAACACCCTCAAGAGAAGAAAGTGAAACTCTACGTAAAGCATTGCCTATTGTTATCCCATAACCAGTTTCCAAAGGACTCACGAAAAATTTGCCATAATTTAGAGTAACAGAATCACGCTCAATCCTTGGTGTTACCATATCTGTTGTCGAAATCAAAATAAATCCCTCCCAGCGATAATAAATGTAATGTATTCAAATCCGTGCATATAAATCACCTAGAATAAAACTCCACGATAAGTTGCTCATTTATTGGCTCATATATCTCTTGTCTATTTGGAACAGCGACCATTTTGCCGGTAAGCGCAGCCACATCTCTATTTAGCCATGTAGGAATTGTACGACCTTCCGCTTCGTCAAGCAGCGCTCTAAAAATCGCACGTTCTTTGGATACTAAATGCACTCCAATTTCGTCACCCAGACTTAGCTGCAATGAAGGCACATCAGTTCTTCTACCATTTACTAGAAAATGACCGTGCGACACCAACTGCCGAGCCTCTGCCCTACTACGTGCATAACCCAACCGATACACCACATTGTCAAGACGTACCTCAAGCTCCTGTAGCAACCTAATCCCCGTTAAACCTCTAGTGCGAGCAGCTTTGCGATAGTAATTACGAAACTGCCTTTCTAATACTCCATATATTCTTCGAGCACGCTGTTTAGCGCGCAATTGTATTCCATAATCAGACTCACGTTTACGCTTCCATTGAGCCTGTGGACCATGCTGACCTGGTGCATAACCGCGTTTCTCGAAAGAACATTTTGGTGTGAGACACCTTGATCCCTTTAAATACAGTTTGTCGCCTTCTCGACGACACAATTTACACACCGAACCTATATATTTCGCCATAATATCGTACTTACCCTAAATGTCTACAAACTGCAAAATCTCCACTGTCACACACGTCTTTTCTTTGGAGGACGACATCCATTGTGTGGTACTGGAGTGGCGTCTGTAATAGAGTTCACAACAATACCTAGACCTTGAATAGCACGAATAGCAGATTCGCGACCAGGACCCGGTCCCTTGACAAACATGTCTACCTCCTGGAGTCCCATATCAATAGCCTTCCTACCTGCTTGCTCCCCAGCCAATCGCGCGGCATAAGGCGTACTTTTACGGGAACCTTTGAATCCTACAGTCCCACCACTACCCCACGCAATCACTCCTCCACTCCTATCTGTCACTGAAACAATTGTATTGTTAAATGTCGCATGAATATAAACCCTACCACGCACCACTGTCCTTTTTTCACGCTTACGCTTTGATCGTTGTGCCATATTATTTTCTCATTAATCCTATTTCTTTCTCACACCGCGTCTACGGCCACGTCCAGCTACTGTTTTCTTTGATCCCTTAGAAGTTCGTGCATTAGTACGCGTACGCTGTCCTCGCACTGGCAAATTCATCCTATGACGCCTTCCTCTGTAAGCCCCTATCTCAGTCAGTCTTTTTATATTAAGCTGAACTGCTCGGCGAAGATCACCCTCCACTATATAATTTCCAGAAATATTGTCCCTCACAGCTACTACTTCATCCTCTGTAAGCTCACTGACTTTGGTTGACGGATCAATATCAGCATCAGCTAAGACAGCCCGAGCAGTAGATTTTCCTATACCATAGATATAAGTTAGGGCAATCTCTATACGCTTTGTTCTTGGTAGGTCTACTCCCTCAATTCTTGCCATATCAATTGATCTCCAAAATGATTCAACTACCCTTGACGCTGTTTATGGCGCTTATTTTCACATATAACATACACACGCCCACGCCTGCGCACGATCTTACATTTGGGACAACGTTTCTTTACAGAAGCAGATACTTTCATATCTAAATTCCACCGTTACAATTAATTCTAGTCAAAATATCAGCATCATCATCAGTAATGGCAATAGTATGCTCAAAATGAGCAGTCAAGTGACCGTCACGCGCCGACACTGTCCATTGGTCGTTCATTACTTGAGTGTCATAATGACCTGCTAGTACCATAGGTTCTAAAGCAATTGTCATGCCAGGCTTTAAAATTGGGCCACTTTTAGCACGACCATGATTCAGTATCTGTGGATCTTCATGCAAGTTACGACCAATTCCATGGCTGGTATGATGCCTAATCACGTTGTAACCTCTATCCTCGACAGCTCTTTGCATAGTTTCTGCAATATCTCCGGTACGATTTCCAGATCGGGCTGATTCAATCGAAGCATAAAGAGCAGTCCTAGTCGCATCTAGCAAATCATGAGTATCATCACTAACCTCACCAATTGGAAAAGTCCAGGCACTATCAGTCATCCAACCTTTGTAGACAGCACCACAGTCAATAGTCAGTATGTCCCCTTCAGCCAATTGTCTGTCACTAGGTACCCCATGCACGATTTCCGAATTCACCGACATACATGTTACTCCGGGAAATGGTACATGAGATCTCGTAGGCCTATAGCCTTTGAAAGGAGACTCAGCACCTAATCTAGACAATTGCTTTTCAGCACATTGATCCAGCTCTCGAGTGGTAACGCCTGGACACAATAAGGATTCTAGCTCATGCAAGACAGTAGCAACTATATGACCAGATTTACGCATGAACTCAATCTCCCTATCAGACTTTATAATAATCATGCAAACACACGACCTTTTATTTCCCCCAACAAAGCTACAGTGACTTTATCAATGGTGTTTTCTCCGTCAATTTCACACAGCAAACCGCGTTCAGCATAATAAGCAAGCACAGGTACTATAGATTCGTGGTACTCTTCGAGCCTACGTACGACCGTGTCTCTCCTGTCATCGGAACGTTGCTCAAGATTGACACCATTCGGTGGAGGGTCATAGATGAGATGATATGTTTTGCCTGTATCCATGT
>DCAJ01000029.1:5231-8153 GCA_002311455.1 Anaerolineales bacterium UBA1136
CATGTCAGTTCTCCGACCTGTAAGCCTATCTACAACTGTACTATCACTAAGATTGATCAGAGGAGCTAAATCTACTCCATTACTATTTACCAGCAACATATCCTCCAATGCTTTGGTTTGCTCTATATTACGAGGAAACCCATCAAAAATGGCTCCTTGATTATGAGCAAACTGACTTATTCGTTCTTGGACCAGTTCAATAGTCAAATTGTCAGGCACAAGAGTACCACTCTCAAGCAACTTCTTGACACGCCAACCCAATTCAGTTTCGTGACTAATGTTTTCCCTAAAGATTTCCCCAGTCGACACATGAACTAAGCCAAGTGTTTCTGCCAAACGTTTTGCTTGTGTACCTTTACCAGCACCAGGCGGACCAATAATTACCAGGAACATGACATCAAATATTATCTGACTAGCAAGGACTCGTCATAACCTCGCAGTTTCAGTTCAGTCTCAAGTCCAAAAAAGGTCTCCTTAACAACTCCAACCACAATCAATAGACCAGAACCAATCGCAAAAAACGCATTACTGCCTGAAGTAACACTCACAAACATTAATCCTATTAACAACGGTAGCACTGCTACAGTACCAAGTAATGTCGCACCAGGAAGTGTTATCCTTCGCAACACTTTATTCAGGTAACGCTGTGTAGGAGCCCCTTGTGTTACACCAGGAACCTGAGCACCAACACGTTTCAAGTTTTCACCATAGTTCTGTTGTTGAAATAACACATCAGTATAGAAGAATGCAAACAGTACCACCATAAAGAAATAGATAGTAATGTAACCTGGGTTCTGCTGATTGGCAAAAAGATCCTGCATGCCTAAAGCAGCGCTTCGTACCCATTGCGTTTGACTCTGTGTAAAAAACTGGGCAAGAATAGCAGGGAAACTCAATATAGCACTAGCAAATATAATCGGAATCATTCCTGCCATGTTAACCAGAAGTGGAAGCGAACCCCTAACAGGCATAGATTGACGGCGCCCTATACGTCGTCCTGGATACATTACAGGCACATTACGGCGACCTTGAGTAACTACTACAATAGCAAACACAGTAATAGCCACTAAAGCAATAAACAATGCTAATCCTGCATAACGAGTCTGCTCATCAGACCACAACTGACCCACGCTGCGAGGCAAACCGCTTACGATACCACTAAAGATTATCAACGATAAACCCTGGTTTCTAATTCCGTACTCAGAGATCAATTCGCCCAGCCAAATAGCAAACATTGTGCCGCCTGTCATAGTAATAAGAGTAGTAATCGTAGGAAGCAAATTTTCTCCCGAAAATCCAAAATGCGGTATGATAGGAAGCCCAGACGACTGAAAAAGTCGAATCTGACCTATTGCATTTAGGGAAGCCATTGGAATTGCCAGATAATAAGTCCAGCGCTCCATAAACTGTTTTCCTTCCCTAGGATCTTCTTCCATCCTCTGCTTAAAAGCAGGAATAATCGGCACCATTAACTGCAAAATAATCTGTGCAGTAATGTATGGATAAACTCCCATAGCCAGCACGGAAAAACGAGATACAGTACCACCAGATAACAAATCAAAAAGACTGAGTAGATTACCTGCGCCAGTGGAAGATTGCAGTATCTGTGCAATTGCAGCTCGGTCCACTCCAGGCACTGGGACATGAGCTGCCAAACGATACAACACCAACAATCCTACTGTAATCAGCAGCCTATTACGCAGGTCTACTGCCGTCCACAATCGTTTTAGAGCTGTCCCTTTCATACCAGTTCCAAATCCCTCAAGTTATTCACCAGAACTCTTCACCAAAACATCGACAGTGCCACCTGCAGTTTCAATTTTCTTCACCGCAGTTTTTGAAAACCGATGCGCCTTTACAGTCATAGCTTTACTAACTTCACCACGACCCAATATAACAACAGGTAAATCATCAGGACTCTTCATAAATCCATTCTCTGCCAATGTTTTGGGGTCAATTACATCCCCCGCATTAAACCGTTCCTCTAAATCACTTAGATTGATTTCTAAATACTCTACTCGGTTAATACTACGGAAACCCCGCTTAAATGGTAACTTACGGACAAAAGGCAAATTGCCACCTTCTCTGTACAATCGGCCGCCTGACCCGGATCTAGAGCCAGAACCCTTAGTACCTCTACCGGCAGTCTTACCTTGGCCTGCCGCGATACCTCTACCAACTCTCTTACCTAATCGGCGTGAACCGCGGTGAGGACTTAATTCATGTAACTTCATAATAATTAACTCAAATACCTGCTGCTTAACCGTCTACTATGTCTAGCAAATGAGACACTTTGTCCAGCATGCCCCGCAATTGCGGAGAATCAACATGTTCTACTGTTTGCTGTAACCGACGCAGTCCAAGTGCCCTAATGGTACCTTTATGGCGTTTGCTATAACCAAGTGGGCTCTTCACTAAAGTGATGCGTAAAGATTTATCCTTAATTGTCCTGGCCATTACGACTCCTAGTCCAAAACGGCTGAACATCCTCAACTCTCTTTCCTCTACGCTTAGCTTCTTCTTCAAAATCTATCATCTCAGTTAATCCAGCAAAGGTAGCCTGAACTACATTTAAAACATTAGCACTGCCTTGAGACTTAGTCAATATGTCCTTTATGCCAGCACATTCAATCACTGCTCTTACTCCACCACCCGCTATAACTCCCGTACCAGGAGAAGCTGGTTTAAGAAATACTCTAGCACCACTTACAATACCAATATGTTCATGTGGCACGGTAGTTCCAACCATATGAATCTTGCGCATGTTCTTCCTAGCTCTATCCGCCGACTTTCTAAGAGCATCAGGAACATTCTGAGCCCTACCAATACCAATTCCAACACTGCCACGATTATCACCCACTACCATCACTGTACGAAATCCAAATCGACGACCGCCCTTGATAACCTTCGCTACTCTATTAA
>DCAJ01000029.1:8235-9946 GCA_002311455.1 Anaerolineales bacterium UBA1136
ATTAATATCAACAACTCTCTCATCCAATTCGTCGCGATCATCTTCTCTTGCTCGTGGATTTCCAGTTCGTGCCATTATTTTCTCCTAAAACTGCAAGCCAGCTTCTCGAGCAGCATCTGCTAAGGCCTCCACTCTACCGTGATACTTATACCCACTTCGATCAAATACCACCCTGTTGATACCTTGTTCCTGAGCCCGACCTGCCACAACATCGCCAACATTTTTTGCCCGGTCGATCTGAGTACCTTGGTCTTCCTGTTTCCGGAACTGCAATTCCAGTGTAGATGCCTGAGCTAAGGTCTTGCCTTGTTCATCATCTATCAATTGCGCACAAATATGTTTAGCACTACGAAAAACGTTCAATCTAGGGCATACAGAAGTACCATGCACCTTTTTACGCACACGTTTGTGTCGTCTCCTACGCGCAGTTGTCCGAGACTTAATTCCCATAGCTATTCAACCTTACCAGCCTTTCCAGCTTTTCGACGTACATGTTCACCCTTGTATCTGATTCCTTTACCCTTATATGGCTCGGGCGGTCTCCAGGACCTTATTTCAGCAGCTATTTGACCAACCAACTGTTTGTCTGCTCCCTTTACAACAACAGTACGAGAGTTTTTATCAACCTCAAATTCAATACCGGCGGGCGCAACTATTTTCACTGGATGCGAGTACCCCAAACTTAATACAAGATCTTTACCTTGGAGCTCAGCTCTATACCCAACTCCCTCAATTTGCAATACT
Organism: Anaerolineales bacterium UBA1136; assembly: GCA_002311455.1. Taxonomy (GTDB): domain Bacteria; phylum Chloroflexota; class Anaerolineae; order Anaerolineales; family UBA11657; genus UBA11657. The sequence goes on from DCAJ01000029.1 coordinate 8,980, forward strand.
TTATCCCAGCCATTGGTTACACCTACTATCATGTTATTGATAAGCATACGTGTAGTACCATGTAATGCTCTCACTTTTGGTTCATCGGACGATCTTTCAACCAGGACGTTACCATCGTCTTGTCGAATGTCTAGTCCACTACCTACACTTTGGGTAAGTTCCCCATTAGGACCAATGACACGCACAGATATTTCATCAATCTGCACCTCCACTTTAGAAGGAATTAGTATAGGTTCCTTGCCTATTCGTGACATTTTATAGCCGCCCTCACCAAATATGGCATAATACTTCGCCACCAACCCCTAGTTTACGTGCGCGCCGACCAGTCATCACACCCTTAGGTGTCGACATAATCGCAATACCAATCCCCGACAACACACGTGGTATTCCACGCCTGCCCGCATATACCCGCTGACCCGGCTTGCTAACACGCTTGATCCCACGTATAACAGGACGACGCTCAAGTCTCTGACCAACATAACGTATACTTAACTCAATAGAACTGTGCACACTACCTTCGTTCACTATGTCAAAGCCATTTATATATCCTTCATCCTGCAATATACGAGCAATTGACACCTTAATTTTTGAATTGGGTACAGTTGCAGATATGCGTTCAGCAACTAGTGCTGTACGTACACGGTTCAACATGTCTCCAATTGGATCACTAATAGTCATAAAATAATTTACCGTAATTTACCACGACGACTTCACTACGCCCGGAATATGTCCTTTTAGAGCTAGTTCCCTAAAACAGATGCGGCACAAGCCAAACCTCCGCATATAAGCTCTCGGTCTTCCACATGAACCACAACGATTACGAACCCGAGTAATATATTTCCTACGTGTCTCACGAACAACAATAGATTTCTTGGCCATAATTAATACACCTTTTCACTTTCACGAAAGGGCATGCCTAACATAGTCAACAAACTCAAACCCTGCACGTCATCGGGAGCCGTGGTAA
>DCAJ01000029.1:9984-12265 GCA_002311455.1 Anaerolineales bacterium UBA1136
ATAGTAATTTCCATACCTCGCAATTTGTCAATTTTGTCATAATTAATTTCTGGAAAGGCAAGTTGGTCACGCATACCCAACGTAAAATTTCCGCGACCATCAAACCCAGCGGGAGGCAGTCCCCGAAAGTCACGTACACGCGGCAATGTAATATGCATCAATCTATCCAGAAACGACCACATCCGCTCTCCCCTTAACGTCACCTTCGCCCCCACAGCACTTCCTTCACGGAGCTTAAAATTCGCGATGCTCATTCTTGCTCGCGTTACAACAGGCTGTTGACCGGTAATCACAGCCAAATCAACCACAGCAGAGTCGAGAGCCTTACTATTGCTAAGAGCCTCCCCAAGCCCTATGTTCAATACTATTTTAGTAATGCCAGGAACCTGCATAGGATTGCTCAAACCGTGCTCCTTCATTAGAGCCGGAGACACTTCGTTCCGAAAGTAATCCCTCAAATTAGACATAGACTTGTTTCACCGTCCCATAGTCTCCATGATCAATCAACTGAAGTTCCACACTTTTTACACACACGTGTTTTCTTATCTTGGTCTCTCTTAATGCCAGTACGGACTGAGACATCACACTTAGGACAGACTAACATTACATTGGATATATGCATTGGAGCCTCAAATTCAATCATCCCAGCAGTTAAGGGACGCTGCCCACCAGTTTGCTGCTGCTTCTGATGCTTCTTACGTATGTTTGTACCTTCAACCACAACTGCCCGCTTATCAGGTAACAACTGCAGCACCTCGCCTCTTCTACCAGCATCATTTCCTGAAATTATTTCTACGGTGTCTCCTCTTCTAATATTCATGCCACATCACCCATTATTGCTCAAAGTACCTCTGGAGCCAAAGAAAGAATCTTTAAGTAACCCCGAGACCTAAGTTCACGAGCCACCGGACCAAAGATACGTGTACCTCTAGGATTTCCAGTTTCAGCATCCAACAAGACAGCAGCATTGTCATCAAAGCGAATCTGTGACCCATCTCTACGTTGAAACTCCTTTGCAGTTCTAACAACTACAGCCCGCACAACCTCACTCTTGCTTACAGCACTGTTAGGTACAGCTGACTTAACAGTAGCTACAACAGTGTCACCCACACCAGCATATCTTCGCCTAGTTCCTCCAAGTACTCGTATAACTAGCAATTCACGGGCACCGGAATTGTCTGCCACAGCAAGTCGCGATTCCTGTTGTATCATTATTTCTCAATATTCCCTGGTACAGATTCATATCCTGAAGCAGCAGGCTTCACTACTTCTTCCAAGGCCCAGCGCTTAAGCTTGCTGATTGGCCGTGATTCCACAATAATAACCTCATCACCAACATTAGCTTTTCCATATTCGTCGTGCGCCAAATAGTTATCTGTTACCCGCAGTACCTTACGATACAATGGATGCACTGTCGTTCTGCTAACTTTTACAGACACTGTTTTCTCGGAACTATCCTTCGTTACAACTCCGACAAGGCGCCGCCTTTTATTAGTCATTTTGTCCCTCAATCTGTGAATTATCAACAGACACAAGACCTCTCTCCCTTCTAATTGTCATCATTCTCGCCAAGTTACGCCGCGCCTTACGAAATTGAGAGGTGTCAGTTTCCTGACCAATTGCTGTCTTAAACCTTAATTTGAACAACGTTTCCCTTTCCTCATCTATCCGTCTATCCAATTCATCTAGCGACATATCTCGAATCTCTGAAGATAACATAAATTAAACCTCACCACCACTTAAATCAGAAGTACGGGTAGTCCTTATCTGCACCTTTATCGGAAGCTTATGGCTAGCTAAACGCAACGCTTCCCTAGCAATTACATCCTCTGCCCCGGACAATTCGAACAACATCCGGCCAGGTCGTACTACTGCCACCCAATGGTCAACGCTGCCCTTTCCTTTTCCCATTCTAGTTTCAGCAGCACGCTGAGTAACTGGCTTATCTGGAAACACTCTAATCCATACTTTGCCCCGGCGTTTCAATGCTCTAACCATTGCTCTACGCGCAGCCTCTATTTGCCTCTGAGTTATCCAGCCAGGCTCCATAGCCTGCAGTCCGTATTCACCAAAGTGGATTTCAGACCCACGCAGATCCTTACCTCGCATTCTCCCTCTCATCTGCTTGCGGTACTTGACTCGTTTAGGCATTAACATTTCGGTTGCACTTCTCCACTTTCTCTATGCACTAACATAAACATCAGATGCATCTCCAATTTGGTCAGGCAATACATCACCCCGATATATCCAAACCTTGACACCTATCTTGCCATAAGTAGTA
>DCAJ01000013.1:0-422 GCA_002311455.1 Anaerolineales bacterium UBA1136
TCATCTGAAATAGATTTTGAAATAGAGTTTGCGGATGACCTTGGTCCTTCACTCAAAGAGATGTTGGAGGAAGCCACTAGAGAAGTACAGATGGAACAAAAAGACGAAGACCATGATGATGTAGAAGAAGAACAGCTTTCTGATCCCAATCAGCACAATATGGATATTGAAGGCAAACGCTGGTATGTTGTACATTGCTATTCCGGTTATGAGAACAAAGTATGTCATAATCTTGAGCAGCGTATAGAAAGCATGGGAATGGATGAACATATTTTTGACGTTGTTGTACCAACAGAGGAGGAAATAGAAGTTAAGGACGGAAAACGCAGAACAATAGAGCGTGAGGTGTTTCCGGGTTACATACTGGTCCAAATGGAATTGTCGGAGGAATCGTGGTACGTTGTCCGCAATACTCCTGGGGT
>DCAJ01000013.1:501-20165 GCA_002311455.1 Anaerolineales bacterium UBA1136
CTGGTTTTGTCGGCATGGGTAGTAAACCTATACCGCTACAAGAGCAGGAAGTCAATCATATTATCCAACGTATGGAGGCTGATGCACCACGTATTACTGTAACATTTAAAGTGAATCAGAAAGTACGTATAATTGATGGTCCATTCAATGATTTTATTGGTACTGTGGTAGAACTAGATACTGACAGAGCTAAAGTGCGTGTTATGGTATCTTTCTTTGGAAGGGAAACACCTGTGGAGCTAGATTTTCTGCAGGTGGAAAAAATATGATAATGGTGGTGATAATATAGTGGCCAAAAAACTAAAGGCAACAATCAGACTGCAATTAGAAGCAGGTAAAGCAAGTCCAGCTCCGCCAGTGGGACCGGCTTTGGCTGCTCATGGCGTAAATCTAATGGGTTTCTGCAAAGAGTACAATGCACGAACTCAGAATCGGACTGGAGAAATAATCCCAGCAGATATATCAATATTTACTGATGGGTCCTTTAAGTTTGTACTAAAAACGCCTCCTGCAGCAATTTTATTACGTAAAGCAGCCGGACTAGATAAGGGATCATCAGACCCATTGAGAGAAAAAGTAGGTAAAGTCACCAAATCACAGATACAAGATATAGCTGAAACCAAAATGAAGGACCTTAACGCACTGGATATCGAAGCCGCCATGCTTCAGATTGAAGGTACGGCTCGATCTATGGGAATATTGGTGGAGGGGTAGATAGATTATTAAAGACCAAATCACCGTATCACAGTCTATTGTGCAGCAATACTGAGGTAAATATTATGACCAAACGTGGTAAGAAATATCGCGCGGCGCTAAACAATATCAAAACAAATGAGATGTACTCTCCACGCGGGGCAGTAGAACTAGCAAAGCAAAATTCCGTTGCTAACTTCGATGAAACTCTGGAACTGCATATACGCATGGGTATTGATCCACGCAAAGCCGATCAACAAGTACGTTCCTCAGTACTGTTACCGCATGGTCTGGGAAAACCTGTGCGAGTACTCGCATTTGTCGAAGGTGAAGGTGCGCGGATCGCTAAACAGGCGGGGGCTGATTTCATATCTGATGAAGAAACAATACAGAAGATTAAAGAAGGTTGGTCTGATTTCGATGCTGCTATTGCAGTGCCAGAGATGATGGGTATCGTAGGCAGTCTTGGCAAGATACTTGGTCCACGAGGATTAATGCCAAATCAAAAAGCAGGTACTGTAGCTCCGACTGAAGATTTGCCTCGTCTAATAAATGAAGCCAAGGCTGGAAAAATAGAATTTCGACTAGATAAGACGGCAAATTTACATGCTGCCATAGGAAAAGTATCATTTAGCGCTGACAATCTATTTGATAATCTTATGACCTTGTTGGACGCGGTGAGAAGAGCTAAACCACCGGCAGCAAAGGGTAATTACTTTCGTCGGATCACCCTTACTACTACTATGGGACCAGGGATTAGAGTTGACCCAAACCTAGTGGAGGCAGAGATATTAGCCTAGAATATATTTATATATAGCTTGAAGCAAGTTCACCGTAGACAGTGGGTGTCTAGTATTGTACCGGACTTAATCTCCCACAGAGGTAAAAACTTTCAGATAAGGACACCTCTCATGAGGCTGTGTCCCAAAGTCTTTGCATCTCATCGTCTATTTATGGTGTGAGCAAAGACTTTTTTTATCAATTACTTGCAAAGGAGTAAAAATATGGCGATAAGTAAACAAAAGAAACAGGAATTAGTTGATACCTATACAGAATTGTTGCAGCGTAGTCAGGGCGTAATTTGGTTGAACAACAAAGGCCTATCTGTTCCGGAAATGTTCGAACTTAGAAGCAGGGTCCGAGAGGTAGAGGGCAAATGTCAGGTCACTAAGAATCGTCTAACACGCTTGGCACTTCAAAATGCTGGTCTTCCAGAAATGGACGAAGTGTTGACAGGACCTACTATCACTGGATTTGCCCTAGGAGATATACCGGCAGTCGCCAAAGCTATTGCAGAATTTGCAAAAGACAACGACGCTGTAGAGATGAAGGGTGGATTGATGGGCACCGAACAACTATCTGCTCATGAATTAAATACCTTAGCAAACTTGCCACCACTTCAGGTATTACAAGCTCAGTTATTGGGGCTAATTAATACACCTGTCCAACAACTCGTAGGAACACTGTCAAGCAGCGTAAGCCAGGTGGTAAATGTAGTACATGCATATTCTGACTCTGAAGTTCAGGATGTAAAGACGTAGTTAATAGCAATTCCAACATAACTAACAGTAAATAATCATAAAGGAGAACATGTCATGACAGATTTAGAGAAATTAGTAGATCAGCTGAGTGAACTTACAGTTCTAGAAGCCGCTGATCTTACAAAAATTCTTGAAGAAAAATGGGGAGTGTCAGCTGCAGCCCCAGTAGCCCCGGTAGCTGCAGTAGCTGCAGGAGCAGCAAGCGATGAAGACCCTGCTGATGAAAAATCGGAATGGAACGTAGTGATTCAAAATCACGGTGCTAAGAAAATAGATGTCATCAAGGCTATTAGACAGGTAAGCAGCCTGGGTCTTAAGGATGCCAAAGAAGTGTCTGAGACAGCCGGATCAATAGTGCTGGAAGCTGTAGCCAAAGAAGCGGCTGAGGATGCTAAAAAGAAGCTCGAGGAGGCTGGAGCAACTGTAGAATTGCAATAAGCTACCTTATGAGTTTAGGAATTGTCCAATATGCATCTGGCCATTGTAGTATCAGGAAATATGTTTCACTTACACAAATGCCTGATTGCTTTGTATGATGGAACATATTGATGTCAATTTCTGCGTACGCTGTGGCAATGTCTTAGAAATGATAGTACGCTTTGGTGCAGAGCGTCCAGTTTGTACTAAATGTGACTATACTCACTTCTTTGATCCAAAAGTTGCTGCAGCAATGTGGTTGACACAAAACAACAAACTTCTTCTAGTGAGACGTGCCATAGAACCCGCAAAAGGATGTTGGACTATTCCTGGTGGGTTCGTAGATGCTTGGGAAGATCCCGCTGAAACTGCAGCTCGTGAATGTGCAGAAGAAACAGGCCTGAAAGTGATAGTAGCGAAACTCTTGGATTTAGTTCCTAGTCAAAATCAATCTAGTGGAGCCGGCTTTGTTATTTTTTATCGCGGGGAAATAATATCTGGCGATATGCAAGCTGGAGATGATGCTGACGCAGTAGATTGGTTCAGTATAGATCAATTACCTAAGATCGCTTTTTATGCAACGCAAACAATGATTAATCGTTGGAAAAAGGGACAATTATTCTAGTAGAATTTTAGAAAAGTTAATCATAAATTGGATGCCAACACAAAGGTACATCTAGTAATATGCTAGAATAGAAACGAACGGACAAGGACATATGGTGATGAGATGATTGAAGTCAACGTTGATAGAATCCTAGTGAGTCTACTGAATCAATATCGATTAGCAATACTAAAAGACGACAAAAGCAATCGCTATCTCCCACTATGGATAGGACCATGCAATGCAGATTCTATAACTGCTGAATTGCAGAACTTGGAAATGGCACGCCCCTTGACACACGATATACTGGCAAAAACTATTTCGGATATGGGAGGTGAGGTATCTCATGTCACTATTAAGGATCTAAGGAATGATGTATTTTACGCCTATATCATGATCAATCAAGATGGAAAACAACTTGAAATAGATTCACGGCCTTCTGACGCTATAGCGTTAGCAGTACGAGCACAGGCGCCCATATATGTAGAAGAGAAGGTAATGGAACAAGCTGCTATCACTCCTGAAGACGATATTGTTGATCAATACAGCCACCTGGCAAACGACACAGAAAATGACAGTGGTCTGTCAGCATTTTCAGATTTTGTTGATACACTTGATTTGGACAATTTAGAATCAGATAAAGGAAAAGATTAGAACAGATACAACAAATACAGCACGAACTTAGTGTATAGATTAGTCATCATGACACAAAACACATTGTTAAACTCTATATCACAGCAAATATGGAGCAAATTAGACTGACTTAGTTCTTGCATTAGACAGTATAGATGGATTATCGCCAAGGCTGATGGAAAACACGAGCCAAGATTTTATTCAACCTAACAACCTAGAAGCTGAAGAGGCAGTAATAGGTTCTATTCTTATAGATCCAGATGCCTACTATGAAGTAGCCTCCACCCTGAGGTCAGATGATTTCTATCTAGTCAAGCATAGGTGGATTTGGAACGTTTTCAAATCACTTAACGATCAAAACATGCCAATTGACCAGTTGACCACTCAGGATGAGCTAGAGGATCGTGATCAGCTAGAAGAAATAGGCGGTTTTGCTTACCTTACCCAATTGGTAACACGAGTGCCGACAGCATTCAATGTAGCAGCTTATGCCCGGCTGGTTGAAGAAGCAGCCACCCGCCGTAGGCTGATAAGGGCAGCTGGGGATGTAGCCAAAATAGCATATGATGAACAAACCGATATTAACGAGGTGGTCAACCAATCAGAACAGGCACTTTTTGGAGTAACCGAAGGTCGATCCACTCGGGATTTAGTTCCTATCAGGCAAGTAGCCCACGAGTATTATGACCGAGTTCAGCAGCTATACGACAATCTAGGACAAATAGTTGGAGTTCCCACTGGATTCCAAGATCTAGACAAACTGCTAGGAGGAATGCAAAAATCGGATCTTATCATAGTAGCTGGTAGACCTGGAAAAGGTAAGTCGGCTTTCATGGTTTCAGTAGCTCTGAATGCAGCACGTACTCACAATCAGCGAGTGGCATTATTTTCACTTGAGATGTCAAATGAACAAGTAATGCAACGTATGGTAGCCCAGGACAGTCACATCGACAGTCATAGACTACGTATGGGTGAACTTGAAGATGAACAGATGGACCGTTTCATTCACTCTGTCAACTTGTTGAGCGATGTAGGAGTATATTTAGATGACACACCATCAATATCAGCTATGCAGTTACGTTCCAAAAGTCGTAGATTAGCAGCGGAGATCAAGCTAGACTTGATAATAGTAGATTATTTACAACTAATGGTTACTGATCTACGACGTGACGCAAATCGAGTTCAAGAAGTATCAGAGATCTCACGTAGTCTCAAAGCATTGGCGCGTGAACTACACATACCTGTACTTGCTGGAGCCCAGCTTTCTAGAGCGGTAGAGCAACGTGCTGGTCAAAAACCATTGTTGTCTGATTTGCGCGAATCTGGCAGTATAGAGCAGGATAGTGATGTCGTAATGTTTTTGCATCATCCTGATTCATGGGATGATGACCCGCAACGCCAGCATGTAACTGAACTAGTAGTATCAAAGCATCGTAATGGCAAAACCGGATCCGTAGAACTAGTGTTTCTACCACAATATGCTGAATTTGTTGATGCAGCACATAGAAATATCGTACTGCAGGAGGAATAGAAGTGAAAGGTTTCTCAGGATTCCCTAAAGGCAAAACTCGTTTTACTCCTGTTCCAAATCTATTCTTTAGTGAGCTACTGCCATATATTGACAATCTTGATGAACTCAAACTGACAATGTACTGTTTTTGGCGTCTAGCTCTGAAAGAAGGCGACCTGAGGTATATTAGTCACCATGAGTTGCAGATGGACAAGGTATTACTTGATAGTTTTAAGGAGCCTGGTATCCCTGCTCTTACCCAAGCATTGGAACGAGCATGTGCTCGTGGTACGCTATTGCACGTCGGTATAGAAACAACTTCAGACGAACAGCAGCACTATTATTTCCTTAATACAGATAAGGGGAGATCAGCTGTTGATAGTATAACCAGGGGTGACTGGACTCCTGAAATCAATCCTGATAAGCATATAAGTGTTGTTGTAGAGAGACCAAATATATTCAGCCTTTATGAACAAAATATCGGGGCACTGACTCCACTCATGGCAGACAAGTTGCTAGAAGCAGAAGATGAATTTCCAGATATGTGGTTGAGAGAAGCTATTAGATTAGCAGTAGAAAATAATGCACGCTCTTGGAGTTACGTGGATGCCATCCTCAAACGCTGGCAGCGTGAAGGAAAGGATAGTCAATATGGAAAGGCAGACCAGACACTGAAAAGACTCGCCGAAAATACCTCGAATACCTCGACAGTTAATCCCAATTCAACAAATGTGGCTGGTCTGGGAGCTCCAGACTGCCCTAATTGCCTTGGTATAGGTTTTGTTAGCTCGAATGCCAACATAGAAGACCCAGAGTTTGGTCGCCTGTATCCTTGCGCTTGCCGTTTTGAAGACTTACAGCACGCAATTACTAAGCAAAAACAGCTGTTCTCTAGTTTAGGGCCACTATCTAAAAAGACATTTGATAGCTTTGTGCCTTCAGGTCACACCACGGAACCAAGACAAAAGGATAGTTTGCAGCGAGCGTTTGAACAGGCACATAGTTTTGCAGATAATCCTGAAGGTTGGGTTATGTTACATGGTGGATACGGATGCGGCAAAACACACTTAGCAGCTGCTATAGCCAATCATTGCTTGTCTCAAGGTAAGGATGTGCTATTCGTGAACACTCCTGACTTACTTGATCATCTACGTTCCACTTTCGCTCCAGGTTCCACAATTGATTATGATGAGTTGTTTGAACAAACACGCAACATATTTCTGTTGGTACTCGATGACCTTGGTGCTGAGAATCCTACCCAGTGGGCTCAAGAAAAACTTTATCAAATAATCAATCATAGATATAACTCAGCTCTTCCCACTGTAATCACTTGTAATGTGAATCTAGAGAGTATAGAACCACGTATCAGGAGTCGACTTGTTGATATGGACCTAGTTCGTAAGTTAATCATACAAGCACCTGATTTTCGTAGGGCTGATTCCGACCAAACTGACTTATCTTCACTGCCGATACATGTGCGCCAGACTTTTGAAACCTTCGATTTTCGAGCAGGTGAAATACCTTCTGAGCACCACAAGCGCCTGAATATTGCAGCCACGACAGCAAAGCGCTTTGCCGAACATCCAGATGGATGGTTATTACTCATTGGCGGCCACGGTTGTGGCAAAACACATTTAGCAGCTGCTATAGCAAACTATCGTGTACGTAACGGAAGTCCAGCTCTATTTATTACTACGGCTGACCTACTTGATCATTTGCGAGCCACCTTCAGCCCAGACTCATTGGTGCGCTTTGACAAACAGTTCTCAGAATTACGTAATACACCACTACTCATACTAGATGACCTTACAATGGAAAGCGCCACGCCATGGGCACGGGAAAAACTAATGCAGCTTATTGATCATAGATACGTAACACGTCTTCCTACTGTTATCACGACATCTGTGGATAAAGCTGATCTAGGTACTAGGCTAGAAAGCCGTCTTCTAAACCCTCAAATAAGCACTATATGTCCTATCACTGCACCAATGTATAAAGGCAAAAAACGCAGCCAGCAGACACACAAATAGTACTTTGATGGTCCAGTCAAATTTAATTAAGCAACTACCACGTACTGTTATTATATTTGTGACAATCATACTTCTATGTCTATTTTCGTATGGAATGCTTACCACATCAGCACAATCTGTACCGGTCCATCCTTTCTTCAACGAGAGTACAAGCGAAAATACCACCAAAACAATAGCACATAGGGGAGGCTTAGGACTCTGGCCAGAAAATACTCTTTATGCTTTTCAACAAGCTGCAGCAACTGGAAGTGATGCAATACAAATAGACTCGCGAATTAGTTTGGACGACACACTTGTTGCTATTCATGATAGTACTGTAGAACGAACCACTAATGGGTTTGGGGATGTGCGCAAATTACATGTAAGGGATCTACAAAGTCTAGACGCAGGTTATCAATGGTCTAGTGACGATGGCTTAACATTCAAATATCGTGACCAGGATATCACCATACCAACAATCAATGAGGTGTTCGCAGAAATATCCAATATGCAAATATATATTGAGATTAAAAGTGAGGAATTGTTGGCAGCAAAACTACTCTGCATGCGTATACGTGAACACAATATGATACAAAAAGTACTAGTATCTTCGGAAAATGATTTAGTAATTATACAATTTCGAGAGATATGTCCTGAAATAGCCACATCTGCAAGCACTAATGAACAGAGGATTTTTACCTCACTGAATGCAGCATTCTTGACACCTATCTATAGCCCAAGATTTCATTTATTAGATATTCCACCATTTTGGTACGGATTACGCATTATTACGCCTAATCTAGTACGATCCGCACACTTACGAGGTTTGAGAGTCCACGCAGTAAAAATCAATGAATATAATGAAATGCAACTTGTAATACAACAAGGAATAGATGGTATCGTTACAGATTACCCCAATCTTCTAATTGATACCATCGATGCCAAATAATGTTTTTGGAGTACCGTAGACAAAATACAGATAATCACCCACTACTCATTTATTGTCTACAATTAAGCATACTTTTGGTATCTCAGTAAGCGTTCAATCAGTCAATTCATCTCTGTCAGTTTACCGCTCGTCATGAAAATGACTCTCTCAGCGATGTTGGTGGCGCGATCTCCAATACGTTCCAGATTGTGGGCCACAAACAGAACTGATAGCAAATGGTCGGTTGATTGACTGGCATCACGAGTCTCTCCGACAAGCTTGTGAAATAAGAGCTGGTGTTGACTATCAAGACTGTCGTCATTATCTGCCACTGCATACGCCGAACTCGCGTCATGTTCTGTATAGGCCACCATCGCCCTCCTTAACATGTCGCGACATTGACTAGTCAGTTGATATATAGCATTAGGAATATCCCGTTTCGGATACAGTTCCACGCGCACAGCCAACTTTGCTATACCTGCAGCATAGTCTCCAATTCGCTCTAACTCAGTAACTATATTCATAGTTGCAATAATTAGCCGCAAATCTACAGCCACAGGCTGCTGAGTGACCATAATATGTAAACAGTGTTCCTCAAGCTCGAAACGTTTTGCATTAATATCGGTATCCTCTGCGATAACCTGCCGTCCAAGTTCCACATCACAAGTCGAAAACGCGGTTACAGCTTTATCAATAGCAGTATCAACCTTGCTGCTTAACCGAACCATGTCATCTTTGGTACCTTTGAGCTGATCGTCTAACATAGCACGCGTTTGAGTATTATCCATGATCTCACTCCTATAATTACAATATAGTTCACGCAGGTACTAGTGCCTTTCCTCCACCAGTTTCTAATTGACTGGCAAACTGTTCTGGAAGCCCATTCATCCGGACAGCCTGAGCTGCTGCGCTAACATTGTAATCAGCTCGACTATAGTAAACATTTGCCTTCCCAATCTTGAGCGTAAGTAAGACATATCCAGCACGAGAATCACCATCTTTCAGATTGCCAACCAAGCCAGTATTAACAAACAAAAGTCGGTGACCACAACGCTTTTTTCTGATCGATGTAGGAAATCCTCTCAAAAAAGTCTTATTGTCGCCACTAGTATACTGCTTTGTCCAGTACAACGAATAATTACTGAGAGTAACATTAGCTGGATTCTCGCGCGCACAGCCACAGCTCTCCCTATCAAAGCCAACCGCGTCATCATAATTACCCATTACTCTAGATATGTTGTTCTTAGTAACAAAATCAATTGTTTCGTTCGGATACGCTCCATGGCCAACTAAATACCCCAAACAATATATCTCATCTGGTTGTATATACTCAAAATCATCCCATACTGCCATCAAAGCATGTATGTTGGAGTGAACATCTGACAAGATAGCAATTCTCATATCTAACCAAAACGGCCTGTAATATAATCTTCAGTTCGTTGCGACGATGGTCGCGCAAAAATAGTTGTAGTCTCATCAAATTCTATTAATTCACCTAACCAGAAAAAACCGGTTTTATCGGATACGCGAGCAGCCTGCTGCATATTGTGGGTAACGATGATGATGGAGTAATCCTCCGACAGCTCCCGCATTAGCTCCTCAATGGCCAAAGTGGCAATCGGGTCCAGGGCGGAGCACGGTTCATCCATCAGAATTACCCTGGGTTCCACGGCCAGAGCGCGGGCGATGCAGAGTCGTTGTTGCTGGCCGCCTGACAAGGCCAGCGCGCTGCTCTTGATCCGGTCCTTTACCTCGTCCCACAGGGCGGCACGGCGCAGAGATTGCTCAACCAGCTCTTCCATGTTGCCCTGGAACCCATTGATGCGCGGCCCGAANNTTCGTCCCACAGAGCAGCTCCACGTAGCGATTGTACAACTAGTTCGTGCAAGTTAGTATCATGTGTTATACCCAACACGCGGGGACCAAAGGCTACATTATCAAAAATAGATTGTGGAAATGGATTTGGTCTCTGGAAGACTAAACCCACTCGGCGGCGCAACTCAGTCTCATCCATATTAGGCGAATAAATGTTTTGACCATTTAAAGAAACATGACCGCTAATTCTAGTATCGGCAATGCTGTCATTCATGCGGTTAAGACAACGTAGAAAAGTGGATTTACCACACCCCGAAGGCCCAATAAGTGCAGTAATCTCACGTGGCAATACTGTCATGGTTACATCACGTAAAGCTTGCGTAGTTCCANNTAATGCAGTAATCTGACGTGACAATACTTTCATAGTTACATCACGTAAAGCTTGCGTAGTTCCATAATAGAAGCTTAGCTGCTCAATCTGGAAAGTTATCTCAGCTGTCATTGTATATCACCTACCCGAACCGGCCGGTAATATAATCCTCCGTCTGCTTTTCGCGTGGAGAGCTAAACAGGTCCTCACTCCGTCCCCATTCCACCAGCTCTCCCTGTAACATGAATACTGCAAAATCAGCAATGCGTGCCGTCTGCTGGATGCTGCTGGGAGCAATAACGACTGTATAATTCTGCTTAAGAATCTGAAGCGAAGCTTCTACTTTTGCAGTAGAAATCGGATCCAGTCCCGAAGTGGGCTCGTCAAGCAATAATACTTCGGGTTCTAGGGCCAAAACTCTGGCAATGCACAGTCGCTGCTGCTGACCTCCTGATAACGCGGCGGCGGACTCGTTTAGTCTGTCCTTAACTTCGTCCCACAACGCGGATGCACGTAGGCTACCCTCAACCGCATCATCCAATCGAGCTCGACGCCGCTCCCCGGCCAATTCCAGACCATAAGTTATATTTTTACGAATTGAAAAAGGCAGAGGTATAGGCTGTGCAAAAACGATACCTACTCGCCGGCGAAGTGAAATCACATCCACATTCCGGTCGAAGATATTAATATTGTCGAGAATGACTTCACCAGATATACTCACATCGAGAAGATCATTCAGTCGGTTTAGAGTACGGAGCAAGGTACTCTTACCACCTCCGGATGGACCAAATAGAGCTGTTATAGCATTTTCGGGAATGTCCAAGCAAACATGACGCAGCGATTGGGTGCCATCATCATAACTAACAGAGAGCTCATTGATACTGATTTTAGGATTATCGGACATCGTAGTCTCCTACCATTGTCGTTTTCGCCGCTGCCAACTGCGTACGCTTGCAGCCAATATGTTCATAGTCAGCACAAAGGTGAGTAGTACAGTCGCCGTACCGTATTGAATCTGAATAGGCATTTCTGGAATTTGGGTGGAGATAACAAACAGATGATAGGGTAATGCCATAGTCTGATCAAAAATAGAATTAGGTAACTTTGGCAGAAAGAATGCAGCACCAGTAAAAAGGATTGGGGCAGTTTCGCCAGCTGCTCTATTCAATCCAAGAATCACACCAGTGAGAATGCCAGGTAGTGCTTGAGGAAGCACCACTCGACGAATAGTCTGCCAGCGCGTTGCCCCCATACCAACACTAACCACACGGAAGTTTTGAGGTACCGCTCGCAACGCTTCCTCCGCTGTACTAATTATTATTGGGATAGTCATGATTGATAGTGTGAGACAAGCTGCCACTATAGATGAACCTAGTTCTAGAAATAGCACAAATAGACCCAATCCGAACAATCCATAAACCACCGAAGGAATACCAGCTAGATTTACAATTGCCAGACGAATCACGCGTGTCCAGTGGCCATCGCGTGCATATTCTGAGAGATAGATTGCGGATGTTATTCCGAGAGGTATTGATATCAGTCCAGTGCCAACCACAAGATAGACAGTACCGATAATGGCCGGCCATATACCACCAGACCTCATACCGTTACGCGGCATCTCCAACAAGAATTCCCATGACACAGCTTCTACACCTGAGAGAAAGATAGAACCCACTACGATGACTATTGGGACAGCGGTCACTATAGCGGCTAATCCTATGACCACAAATGCTATTCGTTCGGTATGATGTCTAGATAAGTGCATGGTATTGTGTTCATCCTGTGTCAGGAAAGCAACCTCTCTGTACGTCTACGTGTACGGAATAATACTGCTGAAGCAGTAATGTTTATTGCTAAGCTAATCAGGAACAGTATTAGTCCGATAGAAAAAAGAACATGATAATGTAAGCTACCATTAGCCACCTCTCCCATCTCAGCTGCTATAGTGGCCGTCATAGTACGAAGCGAAATGAAAAGCGATCCCATTCCAGAGGCCATCTGTGGTGCATTTCCGGTGACCATCATTACCGTCATAGTTTCTCCGATGGCGCGACCAATACCTAACATCGTCGCTGTAAGAACTCCTGATCTAGCAGCGGGCAAGGTCACCCGCCATATTGTCTGCCAGTGTGTGGCACCGAGAGCGAGTGCAGCATCCCTATATGCGTTGGGTACTGTGTCCAATGCATCTTCGGCTACGCTTACAATAGTGGGAATTGCCATGCCCGCCAATAGCACGGCACCAGTAAATGCTGTAAGACCTGTGGGAAGATAAAGTACTTCACGTACCAGAGGTACTAGAACAGTAATACCCAGAAACCCCAGCACAACTGAAGGTATACCTCCTAGGATTTCAACCAACGGTTTCAGTATTTCGCGTAACCAGACCGGCGCGATTTCAGCAATATATATGGCAGTCATAAGTCCAAATGGTATAGCTATCAAAACTGCTCCAAGCGTAATGATTAGCGACCCGCTTAGGAGTGGCAGGATGCCGAAATAGTTCTCAATAGGATACCATCGTTGGTTCCATAACTCTCCCGCATGTATTTCTCCAAAAGTAGGCAGTGACTCCTGTATCAAGAAAAGAAAGATAAGAGCTACAAATACTACAGCTGAATATCCGGAGATGCGCACAAGTGTTTCTACAACAAACTCGAGTGGGTTACGGTGAGCGCCATTGAAGATTTTCGTACTAGTCATAAGTTTTCTTATCCTTTCCAGATTCTATTCCGGGCTCTCTACTATCGCAGCTCAATTCACAGGGACAAAACCTAGTTCCTTAACAATTAACTGAGCTTCTGAACTATAAATCCAATCAATATAATCCTTGGTATATCCGGTCGGCTCACTTGACACATACATGTAAAGTGAGCGTGAAATCGGATATGAGTTGTTAATCACATTCTCAATTGTGGGGCTTATATATGGGCTGGTATAGTCTGGAGCCACAGCTATAGTCTTTACTGCCTCGGTTACATAACCGAGGCCATCATAGCCTATAGCGTTCGGATTATGGGATACTTCGGATATTATGCCTTCAGATGACGGTAACAGCAAAGTACTTGGCGCAAAGAAGGTTTCATCTTTCTTGTTACCCATGCGTACTACAGTCTCCAGAAAATACACATGAGTACCTGAATTCACTTCACGTGACAGACAAACTATCGGGCGATCCTCACCTCCCACATCTATCCAGTTCGTGACTTTGCCACTAAAAATGTCAGACAACTGCTGCAACGTCAGTCGATTTACCGGATTTTGTGGGTGCACTATCACCGCTATTCCATCGCGGGCTATAGCGTATTCTAGTGGTACGAAACCATTGTCTTTGGCATTGGAGATTTCTTTGTCCTTCATCTTACGGGATGCATTCGCAATGTCAACTGTACCGTTTATCATTGCAGCTATACCTGTACCTGAACCTCCACCGGTGACAGATATGCTCACATCTGGGTATACTATGTGATATGCCTCAGCCCAGGCCAACGCGAGATTGACGATTGTGTCAGAGCCCCTATTTGTCAAAGTGACACTATCGACTGTATTGTCACTTTGCGACCGTTTTGATTCTGAACCGCATGCACTTAGTGCTAGAACTCCGGTCACAATGCCAATAGTGATGTAGCGACGACCTATTGCTCGCATGTAGAGTACTATACCCTAATGAATTAATAGAGGAAACAAAGTAGGGTTAATAACAGATAAAATTTTGGTTAAGAATTGTTAATATACCTGTATCAAACTCATAGGATGAATTTAGTGACGCACTGTTTATGTTAGATCTGCACGCATCAATCTGATACTCGCCTTTGCGCCGACCTCGATACAGTTTTCAATACTTATCTCCCCACCGTGCGCTTGCACTACATGCTTAGCGATAGCCAAACCCAGACCGGTACCCGCACCGAACCGGCCACGGTCACCACGAAAGAAGCGTTCAAAAAGACGGGTCACCTCGTGCGGAGGAATTCCAGGTCCTGAGTCTTGAATTTCAATCCGTACATACTCAGCCTCGTCTATGGCTCGGATAGTTACATGACCATTTGGTGGAGTAAACTTGATGGCATTATGGATAACATTTCCCAGTGCTTGCTGCATTTGCTCTAAATCGGCCAACACTTGGATTTCAGACATTTCTTCCTGATGTACTTCAATCGCCTTGTACTTAGCCTGTGGTCGCAAACGTTCAATCGATGGTTGTATTAGTTCAGCTGCGCTTATAGCAACCATCCGAATAGAAGACTTACCTGACTCTATACGCGAGATATCAAGTAACTCTTGCGCCATCTGGTGCAAAGCATCAATCTCAATCCCTATCTTCCGCAAAGTATCAGTGGAATCATGGGTATGATCATGAGATTGCAATAAATCCAAAAGCAATCGAATTGAGGTCAATGGTGTACGCAATTCATGTGATATGTTTGCAAACATATCACGTCTAGCTCGGTCCAAACGATGGAAACGAGAAATATCTCTGAGAGCCAGAACTGCACCGTCCTCAAACATCAAGGCTCGCACCTGGAATATATTATCCTGAAATTTAGTTTGCCACTCAAGCAATTCATTATGTGTTGCAGTTGCTACTGCATCATGACAGAAAATCTCAAATTCCTCAGAGTGCGTATAACTTACAACACTGACTCCAAAATCGGGCAAATCTCCAAAAATCTTTGTTGCCGCTGGGCTAGCGTAACTCACATTAAGATCAGAATCAATAAATATTAGAGCCTCTTCCAATGCACTGCTAGCTGCATTCCATCTTGTTCTCTGTATTTCCTGAGACTCAGTTTGAGCATCTAGACTACGGGTCAACTGTATTAATTTGCGATCTACTGCAACTGCACGGCGCTTTGACAAGATATAGTAATAAATAAACAATGTGGAAATTAATACAAGAAGTATGAGCACCCACAACAAAATTGGAGTCATGCTTGGAACCGGTATCCTACGCCACGTACTGTGACG
Organism: Anaerolineales bacterium UBA1136; assembly: GCA_002311455.1. GTDB lineage: Bacteria > Chloroflexota > Anaerolineae > Anaerolineales > UBA11657 > UBA11657. Next base: position 15,987 of record DCAJ01000013.1, read on the forward strand.
ATCCGGACCGGATTAGATGGATCGAGCTCTATCTTTTCTCTTAACCAACGTATGTGTACGTCAACAGTATGTGTATTGCCAATATAATTGTAACCCCAGACCTTTTCCAGCAACAAATCACGGGACAAGACAGCACCCTTATTCCTCATAAGCTCAGCGAGCAGGTCAAACTCCTTCTGTGTGAGATGTACCTCCTCGTTATCTTTGGATACACGACGCGAACTTAAATCGAGGCTTATATTGCTGTCAGTCAATTGCATTTGATTTTGTTGCGTGTTATTGCTCGTACGACGTAGGAGTGATCGGATGCGCGCTAGTAATTCGCCTAGGCTAAATGGCTTAACCACGTAATCATCAGCACCAGTTTCCAATCCGACAATTTTGTCCATCTCAGCCCCACGAGCCGTAAGCATAATTATGGGCACATCTGAATTACGCCGCAGCGTACGACATACCGACAGACCATCCATTTCTGGAAGCATCAAATCTAATAATATTAGGTCAGGATCTTCTTCTCTTGCCTGGCGCAACCCATCAAGTCCATTATCGGCTAAAAGTACTTCATATCCTTCAGACTCCAATCCTTCCGACACTACTTCGCGTACGGTATCTTCATCTTCCACGATTAATATTGTAGGCATCGCAAAATCCCCGTTAGCATATCTATGTTTATGAAGAGCCAATGATACCGCAGCCTAGATATTTGTGTATAGTTTCGCAATCCATTCTGACAAATACAAGTCCTATGAACATGCCTTGCTGTCCAAACAAATTAGTGTATATTAGCATAAGTTAATTTAATCAATATTTGCATATATTATTAAGAGGTGCTTAGAATGAATATAGATAATGCTGTTGATGACATTGTTTTGCTTGTACAGCGAGATGGACAACCACTCAAAGGTCTCGGTATTAGGGAGAAAAAAATTTATGTGCGCCTTAAGGGCTATGATAGCATAGGTCTGTGGGTAGAATTAACTGATTATGAGCTACCTCAACTTGCTCATTCAGAGTCAGGGCCGGAAAAGGAAATCACAGCAGACGCATGCGCATTGATTCCTTGGACCTCGATAGAAACGGTTGTTCATTTTCCTGATTTAGAAGGCTTTGACTTCCCTAGTCCAAAAGTTGACCAGCTTGGTTTCCAGAGTGAATAAGCATCATTCATTGCCTATAGAAGTATTGTCAAATTAACAAATATGTAGATCTACTTCTATTTGAGAAAACTTAGAAACATATTGTGAATACATACAGATTAGCATTGATTGGTTTTGGAAACGTAGGCCAGGGTCTCGCAAAAATTCTTCTCAACCGTGGCTCCTGGCTGAAAAATCATTTTGATGCAAAATTTCTAATTGTAGCAGTTAGTGATCTGCACAAAGGTAGCTGCTATGATCCCGATGGCCTATCCATATCGGAACTATTAGAATCAGTAGATAATACTAATGGCCTTGAAGAAGTCGCAGCTCCTCAACTGGGATGGAATTCTCTACAGACCATACGGGAAAGCAACGCGGATTTCATTATAGAAATTAGCTACACTGATTTAGAAACTGGCGAGCCGGCTCTAACGCACACTCGAGCAGCACTACAGTCTGGAAAACATGTAGTAACCACTAACAAAGGACCTATAGCACTGTATTTCCCAGAATTAATAGATCTAGCACGCAAACACAACGTAGAAATTGGCGTAGAAGGTACAGTAATGAGCGGTACTCCAGTTTTAAGGGTAGGTATGGATATTATGGAAGGAGCTGTCATAACCAGACTAAAAGGAATATTTAACGGTACCACAAATTACATTCTTACTCAGATGGAAACTGGTATAAGCTACAACGAAGCACTGCTAAAAGCACAGACTCTTGGATATGCTGAGGCCAATCCAGATGGGGATGTGCAAGGTCATGACGCAGCCGGAAAAGTAGTAATCCTGGCAAATCTATTGTTGAATATACCGTTAAGAATGAGAGACGTACCCTGTAGAGGCATCACTCATTTGACGCCAGAAGACATAATTAGTGTATCAAAATCTAAGGAACGCTGGAAACTGATTGGTACACTAGACAAGACAGATAATGGATGTGATGCAAGAGTCCAACCAGAACTAGTTCCGCATAATCACCCTCTATACTCAGTTAGTGGAGTCACCAATGCTATTACATACACTACAGAACTATTGGGAGACGTGACATTGATCGGACCTGGAGCAGGTCGCATCGAAACCGGATACGCACTACTAGAAGATATGCTGGCTATTCACAGGAATCAGAGTGGTACATGAGACTTATATTGTCTAACACATTATTTACAAATTAGTGTACCTTCTTATGGTAATACAATAGAAAAGCCCCCATATATGGGGGCTTTTCTATTACTATATTTATTACAACCATTAGTTCTTTTATATAAACTTCCGCAAAACAGTCTGTAAAATACCACCGTTACGATAATATTCCACTTCCACTGGAGTATCTATACGAGCTGTCACCACAAATTCAACTACAGATCCATCAGGTCTAACCGCCCTAACATCAACTGTCTGAAGAGCCTGTAAATCGTTAGATAAATCTATGTCATAAGTTTCGTAACCAGTAAGACCTAATGAACGCCACGTATCGCTATCTGCAAATTGCAATGGTATTACACCCATCCCCACCAGGTTGCTGCGGTGAATACGCTCAAAACTGTTAGCAATCACGGCACGCACCCCCAATAGTTGGGTACCTTTAGCAGCCCAATCTCGGGATGAGCCTGTACCATATTCTGTGCCAGCTATAACCACTAATGGGATATCTCTGATTTTATACGATTCTGCGGCCTCAAAAATTGTCATTCGGCTAGAAGACTCACCTCTATCATCAAAACACACTGTGAATCCGCCCTCTGTACCAGGCACCAATTCGTTCTTCAAACGAATGTTGGCAAATGTACCGCGAGTCATCACTCTATCATTGCCACGACGTGCACCATAACTGTTGAAATCATCGGGTGCTACTCCATGTCCCATGAGATATTGTCCCGCAGGCGATTCTTTTGAGAACTTACCGGCAGGAGATATATGGTCAGTAGTAATTGTGTCACCTAGCAATGCTAATACTCGCGCACTGCAGATCGGAAGTATTTCGGGCACACAAGATGATACATCTTCAAAAAATGGAGGCTCCTTGATATAGTTTGAGTCATCATCCCATTGGTACAAATGGTCTGCTGAACCTGCAATCCTATTCCAAGAATCATTACCGTCAAATACATTGCTGTATTTCTCCAAATATTGCTCAGTCTTTACTGCACTACTAATAGCATCTGTTACCTCCAACTGCGTAGGCCATATGTCGCGCAGGAATACCGGTTGGTCATCATACCCTAAACCTAAAGGTTCAGAATACAAGTCAAGATCTACCGTACCTGCCAAAGCATAAGCAACAACAAGAGGTGGGGAAGCTAGATAACTAGCCTTTACATGTGAATGTATGCGACCTTCAAAATTTCTATTTCCAGAAAGAACAGCAGCAGCCACCAATTCGCTACTATCAATTGCCTGTCTAATATCCGGATCAAGCGGACCACTGTTACCTATACAGGTAGTACAACCATATCCCACAGTATGAAATCCAAGCTGATCTAAGTACTCAGTCAATCCAGCCACATTTAAATATTCAGTAACCACGCGTGATCCAGGAGCCAGAGTAGTTTTCACGTGCGATTTTACTGACAAACCCTTTTCAACTGCCTTTTTTGCCAGTATACCCGCACCCAACATAACGCTTGGATTAGAAGTATTTGTACAAGAGGTAATAGCAGCAATAACCACGGATCCGTGGTCTATATCAACTTCTCCCGTAGCCGTTGGCTTACTTAGAGCGTCCTCATCAAGGCCAAACCCACCCGTTTCTACCGAAGAACACAATGAGTATCTAAATTTGGACTTCATATCCTTGAGTAAAACTCGGTCCTGCGGACGTTTGGGGCCAGCCATGCTTGGTTGTACAGTACTTAGGTCTAATTCTAGTAAAGTACTAAATTCTGGATCTGGTGCATCATTGGTGCGAAACAAACCCTGCTCCTTGCAATAACGTTCCACCAAATCCGCGTCACGTCCTGTACGGGTCAAAAAATCGAGAGTTTCAGTATCTACCGGGAAAAATCCCATTGTTGCCCCATATTCAGGAGCCATATTTG
>DCAJ01000013.1:20215-20520 GCA_002311455.1 Anaerolineales bacterium UBA1136
CATATTTGCAATAGTTGCCCTATCTGGTAGGCTCATGCTATCGAGTGCTGGACCAAAGAACTCAACAAACTTTCCAACAACATCCTCTGATCGCAAATGCTCCACAATTGTGAGCGTCAGATCAGTAGCAGTAGAACCTTCGGGTATCACTCCACTCAACTTGTATCCAACCACCTCTGGTGCAATCATATAAATCGGTTGCCCAAGCATGACTGCCTCAGCTTCAATACCGCCTACGCCCCAACCAAGTACACCAAGCCCGTTGATCATAGTCGTATGAGAATCAGTACCGACTAAACTATCAG
>DCAJ01000013.1:20609-22240 GCA_002311455.1 Anaerolineales bacterium UBA1136
AACGACCAACTCGTTTGCTACTTCGCGCGCCACTACAACACTGGCCAAATACTCTAAATTTACCTGATGGATTATCCCAGTAGCTGGAGGTACCACGCGAATATTATCAAAAGCCTTGCTGGCCCAAGCCAAACATGCGTAACGTTCACCATTACGCTCAAATTCCTTCTCAGCGTTCCGTGTCAATGCCAAACCATCACCAAAATAATCAACCTGAACTGAATGGTCGATTACTATGTCGACAGGAACCATAGGGTTGATTTTCTTTGGGTCAACTCCATTACGATCTAGTGCTGACCTCAAAGCTGCCAAATCTACCACGCTTGGCACCGCAGTGAAATCCTGCATAATTATTCTACCTGGCTTGAACGGAAGTTCGGACGCACCACTGTTATCAGCCCTCCATCTCGCAAGTGATTGCACATCATTAGCGGTCACAGAGAAACCATCCTCTGTACGCAAAAGAGCTTCCAGCAAAACCCGTAAAGAATAAGGTAATCTCGATATATTACAGATTCCTTGATTTTCCAGAGAATCGAGCCTATACAAGATGGCACTACCCATATTGGTATTTAGCTTATCCTTTGAACCAAAAGAGTTTGGATGTTTATATGTACTCATGGCTATAGACTAGATTGCAAGCGATCACCATACTGCTGCTGATAATATGTCTTGAACTCGCCATTCTTAATAGGTCTCCACCACCATTCATTGTCCTGATACCATCTCACAGTAGTTTCCAATGCCTCTTCAAATGTTTGAGATGGACTCCAACCTAATGACATCAGCAAGTCCGAGTCAAGCGCATATCTTCTATCATGCCCTGGACGATCCTCTACTGGCACAATAAGGCTAGAAGGCTTATCCATATACTTTAGGATCAATTCTGTCACGTCTATATTTTTCCGCTCGTTCCCTCCACCCAGGTTATATACACCACCAGGCAACCCCTTGTGCAACGCCACATCAATTCCTGAACAGTGGTCTGTGACATAAAGCCAGTCACGCACCTGCAATCCATCACCATAGAGTGGTAATGACTTGTTATCAATGGCATTAGTAATGAACAATGGAGCTATTTTTTCAGGATATTGATATGGGCCAAATGTATTACTGCCTCGCGTCACCACAGTGTTGAGACCATACGTCTCATGATAAGCACGCACGAGCAATTCAGCACCAGCTTTGCTAGCAGCATAAGGACTGTTTGGTTCAAACACATCTCCTTCTCTGAATCTACCCTCAATAATACTACCATACACCTCATCTGTACTAACTTGATGTAAGCGTTCCAATTTGTGATCCCGAGCTGCATCAAGTAAAACATGAGTACCCACTATATCAGTCTGGATAAATGCATCAGGAGACAATATTGACCTATCCACATGACTCTCGGCGGCAAAATTAACAATGGTATCAATCTGGTGAGAAATAACGACCTCGTTAACCGTATCACGGTCAGTAATATCGCCATGCACAAAAACATAACGTGGATTGTCTTGCACATCGCGTTGATTATCTAAATTGCCAGCATAGGTTAGCTTGTCATATACGAATAAGTTGTAGGACGGATACTTATCCAGGATGTATTGCACAAAATTGGAGCCTATAAAACCTGCTCCACCAGTCAC
>DCAJ01000013.1:22364-22781 GCA_002311455.1 Anaerolineales bacterium UBA1136
CTCCTCATGGTGTGCCCTACTACAGCATTTCTCCCTATCATACTATCTATTACACGCGTGGAGACACCTGATATCTGCGACTTTTCCAACATAATTGAATGCTCAATTTCGCAATTTTTGAGAATACAGTCATGATAGATAGAAGTATAAGGACCAACATAAGCATTCTCTATCACAGTATTATCCCCAATTATGCTAGGGCCACGAATCGTGCTGTTGATTATGTGTACACCAGTTTGCAGGGTCACTCGTCGATCAACTTCGGATACAGAATCTACATCAGAACTTTCGGATACTTCGTGTACCATCTCATCCAGAACATGATCATTCGCACTGAGCATATCCAATGGCTTACCGGTATCAATCCACCAGCCAGTATGCACATACGGATGTACTGTATGCCCATTAGTCAACAAC
>DCAJ01000013.1:22822-27277 GCA_002311455.1 Anaerolineales bacterium UBA1136
CCATTAGTCAACAACCATTGAATTGCATCGGTAACTTCCAATTCACCTCTGTCAGAAGGCTTTATAGATTTCACCGCTTCAAAAATGCCAGAATCGAACATGTAAATACCTACCAAAGCCAAGTTTGATGTAGGATCTGAGGGTTTTTCAATGAGCCTTTTGATGGATCCATCATCATCAAGCACAGCCACACCAAAATGCTGAGGGTCTGGAACCTGTGTAAGTACAATCTGACTATCCCATTGCGAGTGCGCAAACTGCTCAATGAGACTACTAATACCTCCTTGGATAACATTATCGCCTAAAAACATGACGAAACGATCATTTCCGAGAAACTCCTGAGAGATTTTTACCGCATGTGCCAAACCTGCAGGACGGTCTTGAGGTATGAAAGTAATATTAACACCCCATAAGCTTCCATCACCTACTGCAGCTTCAATCTCAGCTCCGGTGTCACCAGTAACAACTCCAATTTCTGTGATTCCTGCATCCCTGATAGCCCTAATTACACGAAAAAGAACCGGTTCGTTGGCGACAGGAATAAGTTGCTTAGCACGAGTATAAGTGAGCGGATAAAGGCGAGTGCCTTTGCCTCCAGAGAGGATCAGGCCTTTCATCAGTATGATTTTATGCTTGAGTCTACTGGTGCATTGTTCAGCACTGCACCAACTATTCGTGCGCCTACTCGATCGAGCATATCGCGAGCCTGTTCCGCATGTGCTCGCCGACTTACGCCTGCATTTAACACTAACAACACCCCATCAGTAAGTACTGACAACAATGCCGCATCTGTAACTGGCAAAACCGGTGCCGAGTCAAGTAACACAAACTCTGCCTTTTGTCTAAAGTCCGTGACCAAGGATTCCATCCCTGTTGAACCCAGTAAATCTGCAGGATTGTCAGGTCTGGGACCTGCAGTGACAACAGAAAGATGTTCCACTCCCACATCCATGATCCTCAGTTCATCACCTGAAACTAATACATTGCTAAGTCCATGTTCGTTTGGTATGCCCCAAATATCGTGTTGCATAGGACGACGCAAATCACAATCAACTAGTAATGTTGTACGACCACTTTGAGCTAGAGTAACAGCCAAATTAGCGATAATATGCGATCTACTATCACCATTTTGTTCGGGTGAAGCAGAACAAACTAACAAAACACGCAGCCTGTCATCTCCATCAGAAAAAATAATATTAGTGCGAAGTGCGCGATAAGCTTCAGCAGCGCTTGTAGTCGCACCAGAGAGCGTAATAAGTTCCTTGGTCATAAGTCACTTCCTATTAAGTCTAACATGTCTATCATCAGTTGGTATGGATCCAATCACTGAGATCGATAAGAAACGTTCGACATCATCACGTGATCTAACGATGCTTGCTTCCAAATTTTCCATGACAAGTACAACAATTGCACCAATTATGAATCCTAGAATTACTCCGGCCGAACCATTGATAATCTTACGCGGACGCTCTAAGACATAGCGAGGATTATCCAGTATAATTGCCGTAACACGATCCTCACGACGCTGTTTTTGATTTTCGTCATTGCGCCACTGTACCAAAAGTTCAGCCCAAGAAAGTGCAATATCATTTGCAAGTTGTCCATTCTCGTTTTCTACTTCAATTCTAATTAGAAAACGCTGTGACTCAGCAGCTATATAGACGTTCCCACGAAGTATCTCTGGAAGAGCATCCAACTGTAATGATTCAATAACTTTTGTAGCACTGGTATCAGTGTCCAAGAATGCGACATAGGAATCCAGTAACAGTTTGGCACTCTGCGTAAGTCCAAAATCGGTCCTAGCAGGCTGCACCAATACATTCACACTCGATTGGTATACGGGTGTCATTACTAGGCTGAAGAACAGTGCAGCACCTGCAGTAAGTGATACTGAAATAATCAATACCCATATACGCCGCCTAATAATATGAAAGTACTCAACAAGTGCCATTAGGATTAGCCTTTACATGCTTGAACATAGATATGCAATATAGCCAAAAAATCCCATGAAGATTACGGAATAGATTACACGCAGGGAATTATTGTACCACAGGAGCACTGATATGCTCACTGGCGTGTAATCTCCACAATAACTTTAATTCCCAGTATCTCTACATCTGATCTATTGCGAATATACGGATCGAAATAATGCGCACAGAATATTAGTAACAATCCTAAAACAATGCCCGTAGAAACTCGTATCAATAGCTCTAAATACTGAGTGAGTCTGGGTGAAGCGAGGGTAACCAGTGGTTCATCCAGTGCCACCACAGTAGCATTACGTCCACCTAGCTGAGGGAACACAGTTTCATTTTGCTCCTGCATCACCCTAATTGCAGCATTTGCAATCTTTGACGTATGGTCGGCATCACTGGAATTTACATATAGCACAACCTCACTACGCACGTAGTCGCTATTAATCGAATTTTGTACCATGCTAGCAGTAATATATACTTTGTCGCCTTCAAGCTTTTCGCTCACAGCACTAGCAAACGCTCCGGTCATAGCCCAATCAGAGAGACCACTCACTAAATATTCTGAGCTAAGCCACGAGTAATAAGTAGTATCGAATTGGGTGCTGCTAGTAGACATACGATTGTCTGGAGTTAGAGCAGCAGAAAGCCGCACGGTGGTCACGTATCTTTCAGATGGTACCTCATAGAAGATAAAACCAACAATGCTTACAATAATAGTTGGAATCACCAACAAAATCCACCATCTCCTTATAATTGTTATGTACTCCCCAAATCTCATGTGATTTAACTGAACTCTAACAATCTATATCTGTAAAGAAATTGATATCACAATTACTTTTCATATAGTACTATACTCCAATATTGTACATAAATCTCACACAATAATTAATAACATAAATGTGTCAAACATAAAACAAGATGATTTCATCACCAGTATTAATTAATGCATAGCGACTTCAACAAATTCGCGAATCTTCTGTTCAAAAACCAACCGGTCAAAACCAAGTGCAAATTGCCTAATCGACAAGTTATCAAACTGATACTCTCTAAAACGCATCAACCCATCCTTGAATGCTTCAACAGTTTGATATGATATCAAACTTCCTGTTTCTCCATCTCGCACATAATCCAAGGCACCACCTCCCGCAAAGGCAATCACTGGCCTACCAGAAGCCATAGCTTGCAACGGAGTTATACCAAAATCCTCTAGACCGGGAAATAGCAGAGCCCTACACCCTGCCATCAACTCCGGTAAATCTCCATCCGAGACATATCCTAAGAATTCAACATTGTCACCAGCTAGAGCCTGTAAACGACTGTGATCTCGTCCCTCTCCAGCAATTTTTAGCGGCATTCCTAGATCATTACATGCCTCTACTACTAAATCGATTCGTTTATATGGTATTAATCGCGATACCACAAGAAAATACGATCCCTGTTGCTCTGATGGTACGAAGCGATTCGTATCTACTGGCGGATGTATGATCACCGACTCACGCTCATAGTAACAAGATATACGTCTTTGAACCTCAGTTGATATAGCTATGAAATAGTCTACTTTATCTGCTGCTTTCTTATCCCAATGCTGTATCAACTTCACGAATGGTCTTAACAGCAAGGGCAATAATGGGTGAAAGTTCTCTTGTTCTAGATAAGAATCGATGTCCCACACATAACGAGTTGGAGTGAGACAATAACAAATATGAGTTGTACCTGCTGTAGTATTTACACCATGACAAAACCCACTTTTGTTGGAGAGTACCAGATCATATTTGGATAAATCAAGCTGATTAAATACAAACGGATATACAAAGAGATAAAGTTGATGTTTGAGATGAATTCTGGGCAGCCTGTTAGCCCAAGATACTCGTATATCCATGTCCAGAAACTCTGAGCCAACCTTTTCTGGTGCATAAATACTTGTGTAAATAGGAGCTGAAGGGAAAATGTCGGTAAGCACATTTAACACATCCTCTGCACCTCCACTCTGGTTGAGCCAATCATGAACCAATGCCATTTTCATAGTTATTTGTCTAAGGTTTCTATCCTACACTTGTGAAAGAGAGGCAATGGGTTTAAATGTGTGTCGATGTGCTGGTGTTGGTTGCAAACGCATTAACATATCATAATGCATATGAGTACCATAACCTTTGTGACACTCAAATCCATACCCAGGATATTGACTTGAGAGAGTAACCATGAGCTGGTCTCGATGAACTTTTGCTAGGATGGATGCTGCAGCAATTGACAAAGAAATCGAATCCCCAAAATTCATTGCCTTTTGGGGAATACTAACCTCTTTTTGTAAATCAACAGCATCAATCAACAATTGATCTGGCTTCAACTTTAGTGAAGTTACAGCCCTACACATAGCGATACGAGTTGCATCAACGATTCCGTACCTATCTATTTCTTCTGGGCTAGAACTACCGAAACCAGATAAGAGCACTACATCCAAAATTGACCTTGACATCCTATA
>DCAJ01000013.1:27368-27810 GCA_002311455.1 Anaerolineales bacterium UBA1136
TGACATCCTATACCTCATGTTTGGCGACAAACATTTGGAATCCCTAACTTCTTTAAGTTTCTTCAGAAGAAATCTAGGTCTCACAGGCAACACTACTGCAGCCGCAACAACCGGACCTGCCCAAGCACCGCGACCCACTTCATCAATTCCAGCTACAAGTTTATATCCAGAATTCCAGCACTCAGTTTCCAATCTTAAGTGTGGTCGTAAGGGCAAATTGGCTTGACTAACCTTTACAGTCATATTTGCCACTCTTCCAATTTCTTCGCAGAATTAAAACATCCATCAACATGCGTAATGAGTCCTTAACCATTCGTACTCTAGTTTCACTGTGAAAGTACCAATCCACAGGCACTTCCACAATTTTGTATCCACGTTTTCGTGCTATATACAATACTTCAACATCAAAACTCATTCCATCCAACTGCTGATTAGTGAATAG
>DCAJ01000013.1:27901-28291 GCA_002311455.1 Anaerolineales bacterium UBA1136
ACATTTAAATCCACATTGCGTATCTTCAAATTCAGGAAGTATGATTAACTTAACTAAGTTACTAAAAATACGGCCTCGTACATGAGTAAAAGTAGGTTCATGAAACCGGATTGAACCTTCTATCTCACGCGATCCCATAGCGATATCATAATTAGATAATTCTGGTGGCAGAAAGCGACTAATTTGTGAAATAGGCATCGACAAATCTGCATCGCACATGAAGCGATACTCTCCATTAGCAGCCAACATTCCGGTTCTTACAGCAATACCTTTGCCACGTTCCGGAACATTAATCAAATGCACCTGGTCATTATTGGAAGCATAATCCTCTACAACCTCTGCAGTACGGTCATCGCTACCATTTTCCACTACAATAATTTCAAAACTATA
>DCAJ01000013.1:28422-28563 GCA_002311455.1 Anaerolineales bacterium UBA1136
GGCTGTGTACACATGTAGTCATTTATTGAAGCAAGTGTTGTGGGTAAACGTTCTGCCTCATTGTGGGCAGGTATTATAATTGATAAATAAGTCATAATACTTCTAACTTCACACCAGAGTCAAAATGCTTCTAATGTATTC
>DCAJ01000039.1 GCA_002311455.1 Anaerolineales bacterium UBA1136
GACCTACGTCAAATCAGACTGGAAAGCCTATCCAAATTAATTGGCATGGTGACTCAAGAAACATATCTTTTTCATGATACGTTAGAGGCAAACTTACGATACGCTAACCCACAAGCAACCAACCAAGAAATAAGTAAAGCCTGTTTGACCTCCAATCTAACAGACTTCATTGACGACTTGCCCGATGGACTAGACACCATTGTAGGCGAGCGAGGTTACAAACTATCTGGAGGCGAAAAACAAAGAGTATCTATAGCACGCGTTATACTGAAAGATCCACGCATCCTTATCCTTGATGAGGCTACCTCCTCTCTTGATTCACGCTCCGAAGCATTAATCCAATCTGCACTGAAGCCACTATTTGTTGATCGTACCAGTCTGGTAATAGCACATCGACTCTCAACCATACTCGCTTCAGATATAATAATTGTAATTGACAATGGTTGCGTGGTTGAACAGGGCTCGCACCAAGACCTTTTGTCTGCAAATGGCTTATATGCGGAATTGTATAATACGCAGTTTCAATCTCAGAGGGATATTGTATAGAAGTAACTGTGAAGTTGGTAATATGTTATGCCTATACGCATTCAAATAATGTATACGAACCATGGATCTAACTGATCCCATCAGTATATATGTGCACGTACCTTTCTGTCGTGTTAAGTGTTCATATTGTGACTTCAACACTTATGCAGGACTCGACACACTCATACCAACATATGTTGAAGCCGTATGCTCTGAAATAACCGGATATAAAAGCAACTCTGAGGAAATCCAAGTTGGCACCATTTTCTTCGGCGGAGGCACACCGTCGCTGATGCCAGCTAAGTCATTCGAAAAGATACTATCCACCATTGAAAGTACATTTAAACTCCAATCCGACATAGAGATCACTCTAGAGGCAAACCCTGCAACTATAGATAAGCCGTATCTAGCATCACTATTTAGTTTAGGATTGAATCGCATATCCATCGGAGCTCAATCGGCTAGTACAGAGGAGTTACAACTTCTTGATAGACTGCACACCTTCAGCCACGTAACTCAAGCGTTCGCAGCAGCAACAGCTGTCGGATTCCTTCTCATCAACATAGACCTAATGTACGGACTTCCAAACCAAACCGAACACTCCTGGAAAGACACATTAACTCAAGTCGTATCATTATCACCACAACATCTATCTCTCTACGCTCTCACACTGGAGCATGGCACTCCGATGCAAGCCAGAGTACGTTCGGGCCAACTCCCTAATCCCAATTCAGACATTGCAGCTAATATGTACGATCATGCTACCAGCTACCTTGAGACGTACGGCTACAGACAATATGAAATTTCCAATTGGGCCAAAAGAAACCGTTATCACGAATGCAAACATAATCTCCAATATTGGCAAAATCTACCCTACATTGGAATAGGAGCGGGTGCGCATAGCTGGTATAAGCAGCACCGATATTCAAACACAAAGTCACCCTATGGCTACATAAATCGCCTTATTCCCAGTACCAATACCAATACCAATACAGGCAATAAATACCCAGGCTCAACCGCTATGATCCAAAGTGAATACATAGATAAAACCACCGAAATGCATGAAACCATGATGCTTGGCATGCAGCTTGTATCAGACGGAGTAAACCATAGCGCGTTCCGTAGTCGATTTGGCATAGCATTATCTGACCAATACAAAGATGTTCTCAATCAGCTAAGCCTTCAAGGCCTCATTCACAATGACATAAACAATGTGCGCCTTACTGCAGCTGGTCGCCTATTGGCCAACAGAGTATTTTCCGAATTTGTTTAAGTACAACTGACACACACCACCGGTTACCCTAATATATAATACACATATACGTAGGAAATATCATTCCACAAAAATATGACCTCATCACGTCGCCCCTCAGCAATGCTATTGATTGTCATCCTAGTATTCACTGTCATTTCTTGCGATGTAAGCACATCTAAACATACAGCCAAAATAAACACTCAAACCGCATCCTCCCTTGCTCCGATTGCTAGCATAAACATGAGTCCACTCTACAAAAAAGCCTGGCCCCGGGGTGGCCAATACATAGCTGAAGTCAACGATCAACACATCAATATCACAGATATACTTACTCAAACCAATATTGCATTGGCAGCTCCTAACGCCAAAGCTGCTGTCTTTGCAAAATCTGGCACTATCTTAGCCTCTAGCTCATACACAGAGCCCATATCTCTGTGGCGCCTACCAGAAACGACACCAACGATCCTGCCTGGCCCATACGATGAAGTAAGTACCATGCATCTCTCCGAACAAGGTGACATGTTAGTTGCAATAGACATCGCTAAAATGGTCTACATATGGGATCTGACAACCTCCGATTTAGTTTCTGTATATGATTTCAGCTCATGGCCTGAGTCGAACCGGCAAATAGAATCAATAAAACTATCGCCTGATCAATCAACTATCGCTGTAATATCTACAGACGATATTCCGGCGATAAAACTATGCAATCTTAACGAGGCTAGCACATGCTCCACGGTAGTATGGCCTCCTAGTGCACGTCCATTCTATGAAGCTGTATTTAGTCCTGACTGGAACAAATTAGCCCTGATATCAGGAGCATCGGCACAGATAATTGACCTCTCAACCAATACTGCTGGGCCCTTGCTAACGCACGAAGATTCAATAAGCAATTGGTCATTTTCACCAGACGGAACAAGTTTCGCAGTGTATACAGCTGGAACAATCAATCAACATTATGCAGCTATACTAAAGCTATGGGACACATCATCTGGATCTCATATTCACACTTTCATGCGAAGCACCTACAATTACGCAACAACACTAAGTCCTACCTGGACCCAGGCAGCTACATCATCCGACACTGGTTACATTCACATATGGAACATTGATTCAGGCATCCAAGAAACAACTTACACAAATCAAAACAAGGGCACAGAATATCAAGCCCTACAATATTCTCCAGACGGCACAATTCTAGCCTCTATAGATAGCGCCGGTACGCTCACCTTATGGAACGCCACAACCCACGCACAACTAACAACAGTATCGTTACCGAACTCATTTCCTTCAATTTTAGATTTTTCGTTACACGGCGACTGGATCACCACCGTAACAGACGATGACCATATAACACTTTGGAAGCCAGCTGAACCCACTGACTGAGTGAACCAAAACCTCTACATACAATGCCCAAAGCTACAAAAACCATTAAATCACAGCTACTAATATTATCGCCATGGACTCCGCACTTGGTTACCGCCAGTGGCTTAGTATTCGCATTCCTTACTATAGTTGCACTACTAAATTCGCAGTGGAG
>DCAJ01000084.1:0-1576 GCA_002311455.1 Anaerolineales bacterium UBA1136
GTCATTGGTCTCGACCTCGAACTCCACCGACGGTGCAGTCGCTATAATATCTAAATCATATTCTCTCTCGAGGCGCTCCTGCACAATCTCCATATGAAACATACCCAAAAATCCACACCTAAACCCAAAATTCAGAGCCTGCGACGATTCGGGCTCGTATACAAGTGCCGCATCATTTAATTGAAGTTTCTCCACCGCGTCTCTCAATACTTGGTAGTCATCCCCCTCGACTGGAAAGAACCCTGCAAACACCATTGGTTTGACCGGCCTGTATCCAGCAAGTGGTTCTATCATACTACCGTCATTCATCGCTATAGTATCCCCAACTCTGCACTCCGTTACGTTCTTAATTCCTGTGGCTACATAACCGACCTGTCCCTCACCCAATAGACCTGTGGGCGTCATACCTGGTGAAAACATACCTATCTCTAACGGCTCAAAGTGTACTCCACTCTGAATTAAGCGTAATTTATCTGTCATATCCAATGCGCCATATTTCATGCGCACATAAATAACTACACCTTTATATTGATCGTAATGCGAATCAAACACGAGTCCTCTACTGCTCTTATCCACACTTATTGCCGGTGGCCTTATTTGTGCGACAATAGCTTCAAGTACAGTCTCTATGTTAGTTCCATTTTTAGCGGATACAGTTAAAATATCTTGATGGGACACACCCAAAAGCTCGCCCACCTCTTTACGTATTTCTTCAGTTCTGGCTCCGTCGAGATCAATTTTATTGATTACAGGCACAATATCAAGGTCTGTTTCAAGCGCAAGATATAGATTTGCAAGTGTCTGCGCCTCCACACCTTGGCTGGCATCTACCACCAACAAAGCACCTTCGCATGCTGCCAATGCTCTACTTACTTCATAGGAGAAATCTACATGACCCGGCGTATCTATTAGATTAAGCTCGTATGCTGTATTATTCTTGTCTATATACTCCATTTTGACAGCAGAAGCCTTAATGGTAACTCCTCTCTCCTTTTCAAGCTCCATACCATCCAATACCCTCGCATGCATCTCTCTTTCCGACACAGTATTGGTAAGTTGCAGAAGCCTGTCAGCGAGTGTGGATTTGCCGTGATCTATGTGAGCAATAATACAAAAATTACGAATCCTGTCCTGATCAACCATTTCTCTCATCCATAGCCATATCGACCAACTTGCATGCCTCTATACCACCTTCTTTTCTGATATTTGACAAATATGCCAACAACTCCAAATTACCTGCTGCTCCGAATATTGGGCTTTTTATCAGTCCCAAAGGCTTCAAACCTATATTCGATGCGTAATCAAGTACTTCTGTTGCTACTTTACGATGCACTTTTTCTGACCGCACCACACCGCCCTTACCAACGTCCTTCCTCCCTGCTTCGAACTGCGGCTTAATAAGAGCCAGTATATATCCTCGCTCATCATCTAGCCACATCCGCGCCATATCTAACAATAACCTAAGCGATATAAACGAAACATCAATAACCACCACACCTGGTTTCTCGGGCAAACATTCGAGATACCTAGCATTAGTAGATTCCATCAAAACTACTCTATTATCCTGCCTAAGCTT
>DCAJ01000084.1:1607-5255 GCA_002311455.1 Anaerolineales bacterium UBA1136
ACCGACATCTATACCATAGACTCTGCTCGCCCCATGCTGAAGCAAGCAGTCTGTAAAGCCTCCAGTAGATATGCCCACATCAGCACAAACCACATCTTTGACAGACACATTCCAGGCAGCGAGACCAGCTTCAAGTTTCAGACCACCTCTACTAACATACCGCAATCCTTCTTCGATACGTATTTCGCTATCTACAGAAATCATTGTACCTGCTTTATCAATCATCTTATTGTCCACAATAACCTGACCAGCCATAATAACGCCCCTCGCCTTTGACCTCGACTCCACTAAGCACCGTTCCAGCATCAATAGATCTAATCGCATCTTACTCATGTCACTAATTCTATCATCAAGGCATTCGCGATATAATAGGACAATGACTCAGTTATCTATGATATTGTATTCAACCAGGCCACGACAGTGGGTGAAAAACACATTCCTGTTTGCTGCGCTAATCTTTGACAAGAAACTATTTGTAATACCATACCTTACCAAAACTTTATATGGCTTTATTTTACTCACAATCATCAGCGGAGCAGTATATGTCACTAATGATCTATTAGACCTAGAGCAGGATAAACTGCATCCCACCAAACGCCTCAGGCCATTGCCATCGGGTGGTCTAAAAAGAAACACGGCAATCACAACTGCCATACTACTGCCCTTAATAGCTCTCCCCTTATCCTTTCTACTAAATCATTGGTTTGGAGCCATCCTACTAATATACTGGATACAAAACATACTCTATTCACGCTGGCTCAAACACATAGTTATACTAGACGTACTATTGATATCATTGGGCTTCGCGCTCCGTGTAGCAGCCGGCGCCACTTTAATCGACGTAGAGCAGGCTCCGATAGGATCCCCCTGGATATACATGTGTGTTGGCTTTGGAGCTTTACTTGTCGTGCTAGGCAAGAGGCGAAGTGAGTTAGAGCTGTTATCAGAAGCTTCAGGCAAACACCGTGCAGTCCTAGCGTCATACAATCAGGAGTTCATTGACTTACTAATATACAGCGTCTCGACATGCACTATTCTCTCCTATTCATTCTATACATTTAATTCTACTTACCACCAACCACAAAATCATAGTATGATGCTCACAATACCGTTAGTCGTCTATGGTATTTTTAGGTACTTATTCTTAGTCCACGTTAAAGGGGCCGGTGGCACTCCCGAACAACTTGTATTCAAAGACCGACCCCTCCTTTGCTCAATAATTGTTTGGATAGTTGCCGCGACGGTACTTAGGTACAATTTTTGGTAAGCAAGTCGTTCATTTCCGTATCGTCTCAAGCGCCAGCTAAATACATAATACTAGGCGAGCATGCTGTAGTCCATGGACAACCAGCACTAGCTGCTCCACTACATTCCTTAGCCAGCACAGCTACTATATCTCCAAACCAACTCACTTCTACCGATACCGAGGGACTTAGCATTGTTGCCCCCGACATACATTTATGTGACTATCTGCATCTATTGCCGCTAAGCAATCCCATAGCCAACATTATTCACCACACGCTACACTCTCTAAATCATCAATTTTCACTTAAAGCCACTCTAACAATAAGATCCACAATACCTATGGCATCCGGCCTTGGTTCGAGTGCATCCATTTCGACTGCAATATCCAAATCTATCATAAAATATCTCGGATTTAGCATCTCCGCTGATGAGATATCAGATATAGTGTATAAAACGGAATCTTTACAGCACGGCAACCCTTCAGGCATAGACAATACAGTAATTGCTCACGAAACACCAATACTGTACTCTAAAAAAACTTTAACCAAACCGTTACTACCCATTAAGCCCTTATATTACGTACTTGCAGACAGTGGCAAACCAAGTCGTACTCTAGATACTGTAAAACACTTTAATAGCCAGCGCAAATTCGACCATTCGCTTTTCAATACTACTATACAAAAAATCGGTAATATAGCCACCGAAGGTGCCACTGCATTTCAAAATGCCGACTACAAAACACTCGGCTACCTTATGACCAAAAACCATCGATTACTAAAACAATTAGGGGTCTCAACTCAACGTCTTGACACTCTAGTAAGTGTAGCAATTGAAGCAGGAGCCACCGGCGCAAAACTATCGGGAGCCGGTCATGGAGGACATATCGTAGCGCAGGTTACCAAACAGACAATCCCATCAGTAGTCAACGCACTAAAGATGGCCGGTACAAATCCACTCATAACACATATAACGCCACAACCACATGAAAACTACTTTCGATAGACTCATATACCTAAAATTAGGTGGCTCACTTGTCACGGATAAAGACAAGGAATGCACACCTAGAATACCTACAATCAGGCGCTTAGCAGCCGAAATATCGCAGTTCCACAACACAAGTCCCAGAACAGCTATTCTTGTTGGCCACGGAGCTGGATCATACGGTCATGTTCAGGCTGTCCGTAACAATCTACAACTGCGTGGGCATAATGCTGTCAGCTGGCCTGGAGTACTAGAAGTTGCAAAAGCAATATCTCAACTAAATCGTATTATCCATGAAGAACTGCTACATGTAGGCTTACAAACTAGCGCATATCATCCATCAGCCACGGCGGTATGCCACAACGGCCACCTCAGGGCGCTAGATGCAACGAGCATAAGACATTCGCTTGATCGCAACATAATCCCGCTTATACATGGAGACATATGCTTTGATGAAATCCGCGGCGCATCAATAGTGTCCACCGAAACAATCTTTGTCTATTTAAGCAAAGCTTTTACACCCGCCACCATATACATTGCCGGTGTCGACGAAGGCGTATACACAACTTATCCTGATGGTGACATAATACCCGTCATCTCAAACTCATCAAACACAACCTTATTTAACGACATAACTGAGTCCAGATCCCCGGACGTAACTGGTGGAATGAAATCAAAGGTTCAAGAGATGCTAAACTTAATTGACCACTACCCTAAAGTCACAGTACATATCTTTTCCGCCACTCAACCAGAAAGTCTCATCGACACGCTTAATGGTAAGCCCACTAACGGGACTGTAATATCTGACAATCACACTTATTCATAATCCGCAAACTAGTCTATAATAAATCTAGAAACCGATCTATAAATATTGTGACTGGTCAAGCCCCTAACGACATACTGAAGATACCTAGAGATGCAAGCCCGGATGAGATTGCAGCTGCAGTAACAGCTCGCACCGCTTACCTTAGGGACCTTTCAAACGCATCGGCTCAACAGACGTTGGCTGAAATATATCAAGCCGCAGCATTTATGCTTTGGGAAACAAAGAACAATGTTACGGCTCGCACTGCTCCAGGCACCATACCGCCAATGCTAGACGCAGTTTCTCCACCACAATCACGGCGACGTCATCGTGTACCAAAAAGGTCTAGCAAACGTCGAAGGGCCTTGGCGCCACTTATGATTATGGTACCAACCTTAGCTGCATTATCACTATTCCTTCTGTACCCTGAAGGTATGATGTCTGGAGCATGGTCACTGGTCGACAAGGTTACAGAATTCAGCGCCAACTACTCTCAATTACCGACCAATCCAGTGCCAACTCCTTTACCCACATTATCAACAATACCCACTGCAGGGGTTCCATCTTCTTCTCCAGCTTCAAATGCAATAATAATACCTGCACCATCCGATTCTATT
>DCAJ01000084.1:5413-5565 GCA_002311455.1 Anaerolineales bacterium UBA1136
TGGGTACTAATCGATGCCTTACCAAGACTAGTTGACCAAAACGGGTGGGTATTACTGTCCTATCTACATTACAAAGAGCCTAACATACCTCTTCCTATTGCTACTTCTTTTGTACCGCCTATACCTACATCAGACTAATGAACTTTACGATA
>DCAJ01000109.1:0-1302 GCA_002311455.1 Anaerolineales bacterium UBA1136
ATGATTGCAGCCAAGAAAATTGGATCAACAGATATCAGCCATGTCGCTCCACGATATAACTGGACAACTGGATCAAATTATTTTGCATATCTGCATTCAAATAACTCATTATTCGATCAACAATTTTATGTGATGACGGATGATTATAATGTATATAAATGTCTCTCAAATAACAACACAGATGGTGCTTCAACTACAAAACCTTCTGGAACAGGAACAGCTATTATTTCAACCGCAGATGGTTATAAATGGAAATTCTTGTACCAGATTTCGGCCGCTAGAGCACTCAAGTTTGTAACACCTAGTTACATTCCAACTCAGCGCGTTCGGAAAGCAAACCTTGCAATCGCTAATACAACTGATTCTTCTTTTCAATATGCTGTAGAGATTGCAGCAAATACTTCTGGTAACGGTGCCATTGAGGTGGTTCATGTTACAAGTGGAGGAACTAATTACAGATTCGAAACTGGATCTCTGGCTAGTTTTACAGAAACTACCACTACAGCTAAAATTGCTGGCACAAATAACGACGCCAATGGTAATATTATTGGAAGTGATATTTATTTTACTTCCGGTGACCAATCAGGTAAAGGTGGAACAATTACAGCTTATGTTCATAGTACAAAGGTTGTAACTTGGGGTCCTGCAACTTCTGCAGCACCTGCAACTGGTGATGGCTATTCTATTGGACCGAAAGTCACAATTACTGGTGATGGTCACGGAGGAAATGTTCGTGCCACAAATACCGCATCTGGTGTTCTTGGTGACATTGTAGCTGTTGCTGGAGGAAATAGTTATGGAAATGCCGTAGCAACAGTAACTACAACTAGCGGTGTTGGAACTCAAGGTTCTGGTGCAGCTCTGGTTCCGGTTATCGGTCCGCGAGGTGGACACGGTGATGACGCTATTGAAGAACTTGGCGGATTTTTTGTCATGGTTAACAGTAGATTGGAATACGGAGAATCCGGTAATTTTACTACAAACAACGATTTCCGTAAAATTGGATTGGTAGCACAACCACTCTTTGCTAATGGTGATGTCGCAACATCATCAACAATTGATCAGTGTGTAACAGTAACAATTCAATCTTGGAACAGTACTGCATATGCAGAAGATGAAACAGTTACAGGAGCACTTTCTGGTGCAACTGGTAAAGTAGTCGATTTCAAGAGTAACACAACACTTAGATTGGTAGATGTCACTACGGGAACAGGTACAACTACCGGATATGACGGTATTGCTGGTTCATTTCGAGCTAATGAAGTTCTTGCTGGAGCGTCAGCATCAGCTAATTCTAGTGCG
>DCAJ01000109.1:1309-1483 GCA_002311455.1 Anaerolineales bacterium UBA1136
GATGTTCTTTATGTAGAAAATCGTTCACCAGTTACAAGAGCGGATGACCAAATCGAAGATGTTAAATTGATTATTGAATTTTAATTATTAATATTTTTACATATTTTAAGTAGGGACAGATTGAATGCCACTATCAACAAATTTCAATGTATCGCCGTATTATGATGATTATGA
>DCAJ01000109.1:1714-3029 GCA_002311455.1 Anaerolineales bacterium UBA1136
TTAATATTAATGCCACTGCTTTTTCTGGAGCAACAATTACTGGGGGAACTTCCAATGCTAGGGCCAAATGTGTGGCTTCGCAGGCAGCCACATCCTCAACCCAGCCAATATTGATGTTCCATTATCTCTCTTCAAATGCATTTACAGACGGTGAAGTAGTTACAATTTCTGGAACAGGGGTTACAGCAACAATCGTTAGTTCTGCAGGAGCTTCGGGGCTCAGTGATGCAGTTGGTAACGGTGCAGTTGTTAGTATCGATACTGGTGTATTTTTTGTTGGTGGTTTTTTCGTTTTCAATAATTCAAATACTATAGTTTTCAATACTTCTACCAATGCTCCTTCTGGGCGTGTTGGTTTGCTAATCACAGAATCTACAAAAGACAGTGATGATGATACTTCTCTACTAGACCCTGCTTCTGGTTCCTATAACT
The DNA here is from genome assembly GCA_002311455.1 of Anaerolineales bacterium UBA1136. Taxonomy (GTDB): domain Bacteria; phylum Chloroflexota; class Anaerolineae; order Anaerolineales; family UBA11657; genus UBA11657. The sequence goes on from DCAJ01000109.1 coordinate 2,147, forward strand.
ATGCAGCGCCAGGCGCTACAAGATACAAAGTTGAATTATCACTAAAGGCAAAAGATATTACAGCGGCTGATCCGGTACAACAACTCGCTGATGAAAATTTTATTCAGTTATTGAAAGTTGTAGATGGGAAAAAGAATGAGGAAGTCAAATATCCAATGTATGGGGAACTTGGCAAGACTCTCGCAAGGCGAACCCACGATGAATCTGGTGACTATACCATCACACCATTCAATCTAGATCTAAAAGCACATAGAGGAATATCAGGATTAACCGCGAATGCGGGTTCTGATGGTACTACTGTGTTCGGAAATAATACACTTTTTTCAACAGAGTTAGATGTAGGAGACTATATCTATCTTGGTTCTAATACTACTACGGCAAGAATTACCGTAATATCAAACAATACAACCCTTACAACAGCTACAGCTCTTTCTGCAGGAACTTTGGGGCTAAAAATTTATAATGAATCGGAAATTTCTGCTGGAATGGATGCCGGTAAAGCGTATGTAAAGGGATTTGAATTTGAGAACATCGACACAAAATACATCGATGTAGATAAAGGTAGAGATACCGAAACTGTTACCGATTATAGTATTAGCACAGAATTGGGGAATTACCTTGTAGTTCATACTGCTAATGGATTATTTGATGTTGCTGCACATGAAGTAGTTCAACTCCATTCTGTTGTGCACGCGTCAGTTAATCTCTCTTCAAATACTACACTTCAATCAACACAAGCTGGAACTGCGAGAATGCGCAGTATCGATTGGGACGAGAAATCTGGGAACTCTGCTGCACCAGACTTAAATCACTCAAATTACAGAGTATATCTTTGGGATATTGATACTTCAAATAACGTTACAGGAACAGTCGGTGCAGCAAA
>DCAJ01000036.1:0-2553 GCA_002311455.1 Anaerolineales bacterium UBA1136
TTTATGTCTAACCACTGCCAAAATCTTCCAGCACCAAGACCACGTTGATGGAGCACTTCCAATAAACCATTTAGATTACCACTGACCAGCGCAAATATCGGGGCCATAAGGGCTCCTGAAACCGGGCTTGGCATATGCCGTCCATTGTGTCGTCTAGAAGAAAATAATTCGCTACTAACAGTACGAGAAATCAAATTGTAAGTCAACCCAAATATACTAACTGCAGTCAATCCAAACAACAATGCCAGCCCTAAATTAAATCCTACAGATGCCGATACACCGCTTACACGTGTAATTACAGCCATGATCACATATCCGAAGTAATAGTAACTTATTGCATATCCCGACAGCCATGGATCTTCAGGTGGCATAGCTCCACCCCTCAATATAGAATTCATGAAAGCAAATTCCATTGGCTTTTCAGTACCTGAAATATCTGGATTAAGACATCTAATATATGCCCAAATACCGAATGTAATTAGAAATACTGTCTCTGTTATAAGTACATATCGTACATTTTCCCGCATCCAGACAAATGCATTACCGGATTTCCAGTAACACAACCCAAATATTCCAAGAAATACTAATGAAATCAGTACTGCGCTTACGGTAAGGTTTAGATAACCCAAGGAACTCAACATCCAAAAAACATACCCCACCGACAAGAGCCCTGATACTTTGGTAACTGCATATCCATGGTCGGCGAGACTCCCAAACATACGAAATGTTAAGGGCCATATTAATAGCCCACCAATAGACACTATCAACCACCAGTACAACCATGCCAACACTTCAGCCATCAATCAATCCTTATTAGATACATCATTCTCATACGAATAAATGACCACACTGTCATTTTTATATCTAACATCTATCAAGTCCATACCGACCATCCGTCTAAACTTGTCAATACCTTCGACAGGATAATATGCTAATTCATATTCGCCTACTACAATATATTTGACGTCATATCTGTTTAGGAAACTCAGCGCCTCATTAATATCGATATCCGTATAGAACGCATTTATCGCTTCTACTCTATCTGTAACCAAATTTGGGGGTGTAGCTGCACGCTGCTGACGCTGATGCCAGTTCCATCCAACCACGCCAGGCAACCCAGTATAAATCGAGTATCGCGATCCTAATCTGTACTCTGGAGCATGAGCTTCAACAATCACAGGAGAACCTTTTACATTGTCTTGCATCCACCTTATTGCATCATAATCAGACTTTAAAGAGATTGACTGACCTTTATCCTGATAATAAGCATATTGCATGAAATCCATGCCATCTAGGCCCGCTGGACTATCAACAGCCATGCGATCACGCATTTTAGCTGGTATTGCAAGAGCAGTATAAGATATTGATACCAAGATTAATGTCAGCAATGCCCCTGACCACACGATTCTGCTCCTATATGTCCAGTCATTTGTTTGGCCAATAAGCCAAGCTAATGAAACTCCTCCAACAACACTAAATAGAGTCCAAACCTGCAAATAAAATTTGAACACAGTATTCATACGACCTATATCGCCGTCCAGCCGCACAACCTCAACAAATAGAGTAAGCAACAGAGCTACACTGGTTAGACCAAAACAAATTTTCTTACCAGCGTTCTGTGCAGGCAACATCATCAGAAAACTTGACCATGCGATAATTACCAAGATTACTGGAGCTACAACAACGCCAGACGCAAACAAAACCAGCCCTATAGTTACTAACAGAATAAGACCACCTACAACAGACACCCTAACAAATTTGTTTTTACCATCAACTAAATCACTGTATCTATACCGAATCCAATTTCGAGTTTCTCCACACAACAGCCCAATAACTAAAAAGAGAAATAGGCCGTGTACTTGAAAATAAGCCAATATGGGAGTGGTAGATCCACGCCAAATATGCAATTTAGTATAGGAAGCGCCATACCAAGTCGAATAAGGCAAAAAACATAAGTAAGCAAGAAATACAAGTAGACAGACACGCCCTAAACAATCTGAGAATCTCCTGCTATCAAAACTATAGCTACTATTGAAATAGGGCCACATAATTGCACAGCACCCTATGAACAAGTATGTAGGATAATCCCAGGTATTAGTCGCAGAAAGAGATCCAATAATAATAGCTCCAAAACTCCACTGTATAACAGATGAAACCAAAGATCTTGATGTTCCTTTTCCAAAAATAACTGCGACAGCCCACGCTATTGCCAACAAAGTCAATGGAAGCGCTAACATATGTGCGTGTAGATCACCGTACAAAAAGGTGAAGAAAGGAAATTCAGTTATTGGCCCAGATTCATTACCAGGATGAGGAATTATCCGCGTTGCGTTCCAGTACCATTCTCCCGTACTAATAGGAACTTTACTATTGCTAACAAACACTTCATAGATATCACGAATGCGTTGTTGGACTTGATAGTCACCTACTAATAATTCACTCTGTTTACTATCAAGCACTCTGTCAAGCCCCTTGTACATAGTGGCTGGCTGTCCCAAATTTCCCATTAGTACCATCAGAAAAGCACTAGAAAATCCAGCAAGCGTAGGAGAT
>DCAJ01000036.1:2632-5593 GCA_002311455.1 Anaerolineales bacterium UBA1136
GAAAATCCTGCAAGCGTAGGAGATAATTTTGATTTCCATTTTTCTCTGATGTCAATGTGGGCAGCCAGATTATAGGCCACACAAAATGCTGCTACGCCAGTCATGGCCAATAGTGTAGGAATTAATATGTTATAAGCCACGCTAGGTAATATTCCCAGCAACTTAGTAGGTATAGCAGCTATAACATAGCCAAAATAATAATAATTTATGTATCCACCACTGAACCATGGATCGTATGGCGGGAAATACGTACTTTTTATCACTGCATTAAAGTATGAGAAATCCATCGGTTTCTCGCCACCATACACAGGATGCCACAAGTCAGGATTTGCACGCCTTATAAGTAAATCAAACAAGAACAGCGCCAACCATAGCAATTCTATTTTGAACATGTATAGCTTATTATTCCGAACCCATACAGAAATCTTCTTATAATGACTTGAAGCAATAGAGTAAGATATTAATAATAGAAATCCAAATACAACAGCGATAGTTCCTCGAGTGAATTCCAACCACCGAAGGCTTGCCAAAACCCATGTTAACCAAGCAATCACCAATAGTGAAACAATTCTGGATATAGCATATCCCCTATCTGATAAACTCTGAAATGCTAGGAATGTCATCGGAAACATTACCCATCCAGATAATAGCAACAACATCCACCAAGCAAGCACACCTAGTCCTTGTTTGGTGTTTAGCAGACTGTCTCTACTAAACATCTGCGACCACGTACCTCCTGCTCGCTGGGCACTCAACACTTCTGGCTCTAGCATTAACGCATTGGGCGCCCGAGTTGCTTCCTTTGGAGTCATCCATACTATCGACCCCAGATCAACCTGCTCAAGAATCGCACGCACTTTAGATATTGAGAACGAAGGTGCCTTCTTGAAGATATATACTTTTGGATGGTCGTAAACAGTGAACGGTTCTTCAGCATTCTGATCAGACATTGTCCAGCGACCAAGATTTGGCGAACTGTCAAACTCAGCTACAATTTCAAACCCAAGCTCTCCAGAAAACAAAGCGTCGTAATATGCTAAGGTTAGAGGATATCGTTTTGGCAGTCTGGTTATAGAGTCATATTGTCTATTAGAAGATACCAAGACATAATCACCCAACTCCAGCGTATTAATAATATGTTCGCGCTTACTTTCGTTGTCATTCCAGTACAATTCCAGATTGTGACCAACGTATATGCCACCAAAACCATCGTAGCCATCCATCCTTAGTGGCAGCCCGTCATCCCAACTAGACTCGTTCACCAATTGTGCTCCACTAATTGATACGGGACTTCCTGAAATCACCTGACTGAGTAATTCATACCGATTACCCTCCTCGACGTACACAGGAGGCTCAATAATTAAAACGCGCCCTGAATTTGATGTGAAATCATCCATCAAAGTGGCTTCACCTAGAGCACTCCCTTTATTATTCGCGTCAGATAACACTACACGAAATGTTTCTAATTCGGCATCATTGATAACATCTCCCAAGTGCCCAATTTTCACTTCAGAAATCGATCCACTAACTTTAGGGACGAACTCTATAGTGTGGGTTTCACCATCTACATATTGAAATCCAGATTGAATTGCTAATGGTTGTACAAAATCCTCTTCCCCAGTGTCAATAACAACACTGAAAGGACCCGATATATTCTTATAAATCCATTCGCTAGCAGACACACGTGTAATGGGACGTGTATATATACGGGTAAATGCAAATGCATACAATAAAGTACTTGTAACAACACCGCCTACAATTATGTAGCGTACATATGCAAATATCAACTGGCGCCGATACCTACCAAGATCTAAGTCTAGAATCTCAACCAATACCCAAGCAGCCAGCAATATAAGGGTTGGATAAATAGGCAAAAAGTACCGTATAGGCTTCACCCACTGTGTGCCTTGCCACAAGAAATACATTCCACTCCAAAACACCGGCAACACATGACCTACCCATCCACTTTTTTGTCTGATTATTTGTATAGACGCAAGTAATAACCCCAACCATGCGGTTAAACCTAACGCTGGACCCATACCCCATCTCACCATGTTTATCCATGGGAAAACAAGAGCTTTACGATCAGTCCATTGATGATTAGGAGGAAAATCCACATCCCCACTCATCTGACCTCTTATTTCAAGCATATTATCAATCCACTGCATATTGGGAGCAATATCAAATACAGATGGTCCTGCAAATGCATATGGCTGCAATACTCTAAATACCACCAGAAGGGGCACAACAACAATAACAATCCTTGCGCACATAAACCGTAACCAAGCTCCAATCTCAATTCTGACTTTTGTATGTCTATAATGGCACAACGCAGAGAGTGGTATCAGGACAATCAGTGATATGAGGTTTATTCTGGATGCAACAGCAGCACCAACTACTACACCAAAAAACAAGTGGTTATAAATTCCATCATATTTAGCCATCCTAACCGCAAAATATATCGCAGCAGTTGCAAACAAATTTGCGACAGAATCTACAGTAAAAAAGTGTGCTTGCTGCACTACGGCGACCGTACCAGCATACAATATAGATGCCAGTAAACCAACGCGGCGTCCGTACAATAGTTTTCCGATTGGGTAAAGAAGCAAGACAGAAACAATATCTGCCAGAGCAGAGACAATCCGCCCTACCAAATGTATCTGATCATATCCAGTACCTAATATAATGCCTGTGTTAAACCATAAACTTGTCAGCTGCACTCCATAGTCATTAATCCACTGAGCTAAAAATCGCACTAGGAAAATAGGAGCCGTGCCATATACGAAGAAGCTGAAACCCCGATTGTATGGATTTAAGGTAGAGGTACTAGAGTTAAAATAGGATTCCCAGCCACCATCCACTGGTTGTATGCTGGTCGACACCATAGTCAAGAATCGCTCGTCCGGATGCAAATGGTGAAGATCATCCCAGTCAATACCAGTAAGTCTAAAGTATCCAGCT
>DCAJ01000036.1:5646-10237 GCA_002311455.1 Anaerolineales bacterium UBA1136
CAGTAAGTCTAAAGTATCCAGCAATGCTAATTAAAGCAATTATTAATAACGACTTGACAAACAACTGGCCATACCACTTTGTTTCTCTAACCTTAGTTATTGCTGACATCAATGTGCTCGTGGAATTGACTGACTAGCCATACTAAAACAAGACTATACCTTGTCGCCTGTATTCCTAGCCACAATAATCATATATGCTCCGCGCTTAGGCAATTTTTCTTCATAATGGGGTCGAAACATTTTTTCGGTTAACCATAGATTTACCCTACTCTTAGACAGAATCCAATTGCCAATCAATTTTCTAGACAAAAGAGAAGGCAGCCCGAAATAATGACCCCATTCTATTGCCCATAATGCTCGTCTCGAACAATAATATGTAAAAGATTCCATATTAAAGCCCGCATTATCGAGCAGCGCTTTCCATTCAACTGGAGTATAGTAATGATGATGATGGGAAACACTATCAAAAAACCTCTCATAATATCTAGCCAGTCTATATAATCCACATTTTATTAGCACTGATCTGATTGAAAGAAACTCCCTAAAATATTGACTGGGCACTGTAAAGACTAGCATACACTCCGGTTTAATTACCCTGCGCAATTCCGAGAGCGCACTCTCTATATTTGGTATATGTTCAAGCACTGAATTGCACAAAGCGCTATTAAATGTGCCCGTATCAAATGGCAGACCTTTATCATCAGCCTGGACAAGTGATCTATAACATTGCAGCGTTTCTGCTTCCCGGAGGGAAGCAATACTTGCATCTATCCCTACTGTTGAACCCCTAACGAGTGATATATGCCCAAAGTGTCCGTCGCCGCATCCAAAGTCTAGAATAGGTTCTAGAAAATCAAACTCCATTACCATACGCGCCTCAATGGACCGCAGCAATGCACGAAATGCGGGTAGTGTTGTCAAATGCTTAGTAAAAATATCGTCTTGCGAATGCATAAATCTTCTAAATACAAAAGTCTAAAAACTAATCTAATTTTCTGGTCGAATATTTGGAATGCGTTTCCTCTTGTACAGAAAAAGCTCATGAAACAACTTCTCATATTGCTCAGCCACTAAGTCGGGTGAAAACTGAGACGCAATTTCGTGCTTATGCATATGATAACTACCGTTATTATCTAGCAGTCTCAATATGCCCTCACTAAGCTTAGTAGAGTCACCAGGCGGAACAGTAAATCCCATGCCAGTCATACGACTAGGCACCCTGACACCTGGAAGATCGCTCGCAACCGTAGGAGTCCCGCATAGCGCAGCCTCAATCTGAACTAATCCAAATGTCTCTGTACTGTTTACACTAGGCAAAGCGATCATATTACAGCATCGATAAAAACGAGTCATATCATAGCTATCTAAAGTTCCTACAAATGAATAGCATTTGGAATATTTCCTGAAAATAGGTTTCAGTCTTTTATAGTAAGCTGACTCCCCTATCACATCACTAATTGGTCCAGCGTGTATAACCCTTAACCCAGGATGTACATCAAGAAGCATAGGCAGTGCATCAAGCAAATATTCAATACCCTTATCCGCTGCAAGTCTACTAGCAACGCCAATGACTGGATAATCATCTCTAATTCCATGGAGCTTAGCCCATTCTTCAACTGACTCGGCATCCACATCGGACACAGTAACTGGCGGTAAAATATAATGCACTTTCGAGAGATATTTGCTTAGTAAGTGCGAATTAATAGCAAAGTCTGATGTATATGCACAAATCGCATCCGAAAGACTAGCGGCAATATGATTGCTACCGTCAACCAATAAATTTACTAGTCTGTTAAAAATTGTCCTAGGTAAAGTTAAATCTGAATGATAAGTGAGTATTGATGGCTTACCCAATATACGAGCTCTTAGAGCAATGCCACTAGCATCCAGCTGTGGCAAATGTATACTCAGTACATCATGTGAATAAACCAACTTGCTTGCCACTAACCCAATAGTGGGCATAATTACACCTTTACTAATCCGCATGGCTACCGGTACCCTTACCACATTTACGCCATTAAGTACTTCATTCAAAGCCAAGTTAGTATCGTAACGCGAAGTAAGAACCGTTACTTGATGTCCACGACCCACCAGCGCCCGGGCAAGACGCTCGACATATATGGTAAGTCCTGAAACATGTGGCCGATAATATGTCAGAGCAACTAATACTTTCAAATTGTCACCATCTAAATAATCTAATTTGTCCAATCTCAACTAACATTCACTGGATCAAAGTGCGTTTGCACATTATTATACTTAGCGAACGACATCAGTGCACAACAATGAAAACCTCCAATCTAACACATCCTCTTCCAATACACATAGTAATACTCGTGCTTGCACAAAGAACGAGTATATATACTTCAGTTATACAAAACGCCACATTCAGATATAATACAAACTACATCTACGACTAAAGACCAATTTATGGTTCAAAAAGTATGCAAACCTTAACTTGTTTTGAAGTCTGGAAAGAAATGACTTCGATAACAAACAGCGGAAATATAGAATTTAATTATCATCGCACAATCGATATGTCCAATTACCTAATTGAGACTGAACTTTTCTCTAAGGATGTGCTTGAAGCCTATACTTTGTGGAATCTTGGCAAAGACCTTACTTCGGATCAGTTATCTGTATTTTCAGACCTAAGAGGAGGCGGTCAGGGAAACTATCGTGAAGGTATTACTAAAAAAATAGACAATGTAGTGGAAGCATTACAAAGCTTCCCTCATTCTAAACGAGCAGTAATTACTATCCCCAACGACTCTTTTGCTCAACACTCAAATGACTATGAAGCAAAATGCATGCGTGAAATACATTTTCGATTAGATGGTGCCAAAGTAAATGCAACAGTATTATTTCGTGCGCAAGCTGCCCTGATATTTCCTAAAAACATTCATTTTATTGGTAGCCTTATGCAGGAAATAGCACATCGTATTGACCCCTTTCTAGAAACGGGTCAATTATCTTATTTGGCAAGCGTACTTGTTAACGATCGCCAATAATATCTTCACGCAACCAAAAGCTCGAAATTCAACATAGTTCCCAATCCAATATGATTAATGAGGATGTGTATCCCTCATTACCGCCCCACAAGCATCAGGCTCAAAACCTTTTGGCCATCGTGTATCCACAGTATATTTTGCATTCAACAATTTCACATTCGTCAAGTCGCAATTCAATAGATTGGTAGCACAAAGATTTGCTTCACTTAAATTAGCGTTCGTGAGAACAGCATTGCTAAGATCAGCACCACTAAGATCTGCTTGGAACAAATCAGCGTCACTTAGATTGGCACTATGCATATTGGCACCGATAAGGTCTGCTTTAGCCAACATAGCTCCCTTAAGATTAGCAGAGTGAAGCCACAGGGGCCTTCTTCCAGTATTCAATAAAATCACAATATCTTTGTGATTAAGTTGATCGCAATTGCTAATATTCAAACTTTAACCCCTTACCGATTACGCCTTGTCATCTTGATTACGCATCGACTGGACTAATCGCTTCGCATGAGCAACTAGATTACTGAAGTTTTCCCCTTCAATATGTAATCCTATAATACCAAGTATAGCCATCTGTAGAAAAACAACTATATGAATCACTATTGCAAATGCGAGAGCAACTTCCCTATTTACACCTAATACTGCCAAAGCAGCCACAGCACTGGCCTCCCATAAACCCACACTAGCCGGAACAGATGGTAATGCAATACCGAGTGCCAATAGCGATGTCACAAATACAGCACCATACCACTGTTGCTCTGGAGCAAAACTAACCAACAGACAATATGTTGCTAGAACAGAGAACACCCACACAACAATGCACCAAAGACCAGCCAAAAATACACGTCTGCCTCGTACAATATCTATACTTTCAAAAAACTTTTCAAAAGCATCGTTGATAAAACCCCCAATTCTAGGCCCCAATCTTTTCCCCATCAAATTTACAAATTTAGCCACTGTTCTTCTTTTGCTCGCAACCATAAACATTGCAATAATCAGCGCTATTACTGATCCTACAACTAGATATGCCATCGAATTTACGAGCCCATGTTCGGGAACCAACGGAAGTACCAGAAATAACATTATGAATACAGTAACCACATCTAACATTCTCTCAAGGACTGCAGTAGACAGTGCCTGCATACCCGTCACCTCACTATTTCTAGTAACCAGATATACCCGGCCGAGCTCGCCTATGCGCAACGGAAGTATGTTACTCAAGTAATAACTTATATTGGTTATCCAAAATAAACGCACCCCCCCCAATTTTTCTTCTAATAAAACCCTCCAACGCATCCCACGTGCCCATACTGACAACGCTTCAAATATGACGAATGGTATCAAAGAGTAGTAATTTGCTTTAGATATCTCAGAAGCTAATTCATCAATTTCAAGCCCTCGAAACAAAATTACAATCGCACCAAAACTAAATATCACACCAAGCAATATTTGCCATCTTGTCTTCATATTACATAGATTCCATTGTTAATTCATTTTAGGCAAAAAGATACACCAACTTATTAATAACACTACTGGCAATTATAGCAACTGAATATGCGTATCGTAATCTATATACGATAACAAAA
>DCAJ01000036.1:10272-15679 GCA_002311455.1 Anaerolineales bacterium UBA1136
CAAAAGATTTTCAATTATAATCTTCGAAAACATGTCGTACGCACAAACATTGCTTCACTAAACTCTACGGAACTTTGTTATACTCAACACTATATTAATATTCAGATTGAAGATAACAGTGGAGATAACATGAATACACCTATTGTACTAGCTTTTATATCACTAATTTGTGGAGGCTTAGCAACTTTTTTCTGGAAAATTGCCGGTAGAAATCAGGTGTACAGTCCTAGTTACATGGTAGTTGAAACCCTAGTTTTTTGTGGCGTAGCGATCATTATTCACGCTGTTCAGAGGCACCCATTTGAACTATCAAACAAAATGACTGTCCTAGCTTCAATAGGAGGAATTCTTGCCGCAATATCAGTTTATACAATATTAGTTGCCTTTCGTTTAGGTGGACAAGGAAGCGTAATTTTTCCAATAATAAGTTTGGGGATTGTGGTATCTGTTGTGCTTTCCTTTGTTGTTTATCGCGAGCCTATTACATCCTCAAAACTCCTGGGTTTGGGCTTGGGAGCAAGTGCTATCATCGCACTATCAACATAAGTATCGTTCACACGGACAGTAGCAATTGTTTAGCAATCATTCACAAGCACTAATGGGATTAGAAATGTCTAACAGAAAAACCAACACACAATAATCAGTGTATCTGCAACAGCAACAGAAGACATATTCCAATTATTAGCAATTAAACAATACCCTTATAACAATCACACAGTGTTATGATGTACAACCTTTAGGATTGGTACACAAGAGAGATAATTTATGGACATAAGAAACATTGCAATCATTGCCCATGTAGATNNAACAACCTTGGTTGACCGAATTCTTCATCAGGTAAATTTGTTTAGAGACAATGAAGAAATACATGATTTAATACTAGATTCAAACGATCTTGAAAAAGAAAGGGGCATAACAATACTGTCAAAGAACGTATCTGTAAGATACAAAGGAACAAAAATAAACATTATAGATACTCCCGGACACTCAGACTTTGGAGGAGAAGTTGAACGTGTTCTAAATATGGCAGACGGTGTATTGTTGTTAGTGGATGCTTTTGAAGGGCCAATGCCACAAACACGTTTTGTTTTAGAAAAAGCGCTAAAATTAGGACTTAAACCTATAGTTGTTATAAATAAAGTAGATAAAACGAATTGCAACCCAGAACATGCCGCTGATCTAGTCTACGAGCTAATGTTTAACCTTAATGCAACAGATGAACAACTTAATTTTCCAACAATTTATGGGTCATCAAAACAAGGGTGGATGGGCGCCGATTGGAAGGTGCCAACGCATGACATTGTTCACCTACTAGATACTATTATTGATTATTTAGATCCACCTAACAATCTTCCAGGCACATTACAGATACAGATAAGCTCTTTAGACTATTCTTCATACACAGGCAGACTTGCCGTAGGCAAGGTACATAGAGGCATCGTTAAAACTGGCGATCAAGTAGCAATTATTCATACTAACGGGCAAATTAGCAGATCAACTGTCAAAGGACTTTATTTATTTGAAGGTTTGGGGAAAGAAAACTCCAACACAGAAATCGAGGCTGGAGAAATCGTAGGATTGGTAGGTCTCGATAATTTCGATATAGGAGATACCATTGCAGACTTCACCGAGCCTGAAGCATTACCACCAATATCTATTGATGAACCTACTATGAGTATGCTCTTCATAGTTAACAATTCACCATTATTTGGCAAGGAAGGAAAATTTGTTACGTCTAGGCATCTCAGACAAAGATTGTTGAAGGAAACAGAGAAAAATTTAGCACTAAAAGTAATAGAAACTGATTCGCCCGAAAAGTTTATGGTATATGGTCGTGGCATATTGCACCTATCAATCTTAGTAGAAACAATGAGACGAGAAGGATATGAGATTCAATTAGGGCAGCCGAAAGTCGTCATCAAGGAAATAGATGGTATTAAGTATGAGCCTATAGAACTATTACATATAGATGTTTCTGAACAATATTCAGGCAAAGTAATTGGTTTGGTTTCCAAACACAAGGGAGACATTCTAGACATTGGTGCAAAACATGACAGAGCTCATCTTGAATTTAAAATATCGTCACGCGGACTTATCGGACTTTCTAACAAAATATTAGCATTAACTGCCGGTGAAGCAGTAATGTCACATAGATTCAACGGATTTGAACCATGGAAAGGAGATATATTATCGAAAAGAAATGGCGCATTAATAGCTACTGAAAAAGGGGTGGCTGCTGCTTATTCTATTAACAAGATGCAGAATAGAGGGAGATTTTTTATTGATCCAACTGAAAACATTTATGCAGGACAAATAATAGGGGAGCACACCAAAAATGGTGATTTGTCAATAAATGTGGTAAAGACTAAAAAACTATCTAATATGCGTGCATCAGGTACCGATGAAAAACTATCCATAGCTCCAGCAACAAAATTCTCATTAGAGGAAGCTATGGAATATATAGCCGAAGGGGAGTATGTTGAAGTAACTCCTAGCTGTATTCGCCTGAGAAAGATATTACTTACGGAGTTTGAAAGAAAGAGAAATAAGAATCAAAAAGATATCACACAATTAATGTAAGCCAGCAAAGACAATTATAGTAATATCCTAAATTTGTAGAACATCCTCCAGTGATGACATAATCTGCCATATGGTCTGATACCATCTTAAATAGAGGATACGTCACTGTAAACTCGTCAGTGCAATAGCGCTATCGATATACTTATAAGATAATATCAAACAGTTATCAAATATAGATTGAATTGATTGGAGAAATAATGAGCATCGCAACTACACTATCTCTTGCAGCGCTGTTTGCGTTTGGATTTACAAATTTCCTCTGGAAGTTAGCAACTCCTAGTAAGCCATACCAACCAAGTTACTTAATGATACAGGGCATAACCTATATAATTGTTATGTCAATCATCCATATAATACAGACCCACCCATTCACTACGTCGCCAAAATTGGCCAGCTTAGCAGTAATGGGAGGAATATGCGCATCTATGGGTTCTTTCGCTACATTCTTGGCATTATCCCGCGGAGGTGAAGGTAGTAAAGTATTTCCAATAGTAGGACTAAATGTGATCATTGCAACTATCCTATCAATAATTGTATTCCACGAACCTATTACTATACAAAAACTGATAGGATTTATCTTTGGTGTAATCTCAATAATATTCCTCACACGCTAATAATTTGCATTTTAAGATACACAAATAGTATCAATAATACATCTCAATCATGTTTGCGTCAGAAATTACTTGTGAAAGATACTAGGTAGTCAACAGTATCTTTCCACTTGACCTTCTACTCTCAAGATATTCGTGCGCTTCAGATGCTTTCTCCAGAGGAAATACTCTATCGATACTAACATCAAGTTCACCATTGGCCATCCAGTCAAATATATCGGTGGCTCTATTTAACATTTCATCTCTATCTTGAGCATAATCACCTAAAGTAGGCCTAGTTATGAATATAGACCCTTTTTCATTCAGAACCTGTGGATCAATAGGTGGCACCCTGCCACTAGATTGCCCAAACAAAACCATGTATCCGCGCGGCTTCAAACAATTTAGACTCTTTTCAAATGTGCTTTTACCAACCGAATCGTAAACTACATCAACACCGATCGCACCTGTCAGTTTCATGACCGCGTCTTCAAAATCGTTTTCTGTATAAATAATCACCTCATCTGCTCCCGCATCCATCACTGTCATTGCCTTCTCATTAGTAGACACAGTACCTATCACGCGGGCACCACGTTTATTAGCCATTTGTACTAGAAGAAGACCTACTCCTCCAGCAGCAGCGTGTACCAAAGCTGTATCTTCCGAACCTAAAGCATACGTGTTAACAGTTAAATAGTGGGCAGTCATACCTTGCAACATTACTGCAGCACCAACCTGACTACCGACATTCTTAGGTAATACTACAACTTTCCAGTGAGGAACCGCTACGTATTCAGCATACGAACCCATACACATAGCGTAAGCAACTGGATCTCCTATTTTAAAACCAGTGACCTCAGGACCTATCGATTCAACGACACCTGCAGCCTCCATACCCGGAATAAAAGGTAAATCGCCGGCATAACTACCAGTTCTGTGGTAAATATCTATGTAATTCACTCCGATTGCTTCAGTCTTTATTAGCACCTCCCCAGAACTTGGTATAGGTGTATCAACTTTCTCGTAATTAAGCACTTCCGTAGCGCCATATTCATGTATCCTTACTGCATGCATAACAATCTCCATAATATATATCGGCGTTACCAATATTACCATACTCGCAATAGACCAGTTAACAAATCCCAGAAATTCACCTCCATTGCACCTATATATTTTGTATACACAGTCTAAATCATAATATAATATAAGGACTAGATATTCAAGCCATATTGGACCGGATTCACCTTACGAGGAGACTTGATTCATGCCATTCTGCAACCTAAGATCTCGCGACCAGTTAGAAGTTGCTCCCAATGCTATGACTAAGACATTTTGGGGAGAAAAGATGCTGCTATCGCTTATAGAAATAGAGCCACAGACAGAGGTGCCAACCCACCAGCACCCACACGAACAAGTTGGCATAGTACTAGAAGGAGAGGTTCTATTGTGGATAGGCACTGAAAAACGTCTACTAAAGTCGGGCGATTGTTTCATAATTCCAAGCAATATAGATCATGGAGCCCGTACAGAATCAACTCACACACTGATCGCAGATATATTCAGTCCAGTACGTGAGGATTTTATATATTGAATTCCGTGAATAATAACAATAATAATTTGAAGCGTCTACGGCGACATCGCGTTATCGCAATAGCATTTATGGCAATTGCATTAGCTGCTATATTAAATTTCTCGCTATTCCAGGAGACAAACTATGTTGTTGTCGCAGCAGGAATAGCCCTGCTAGCTACAAGCACTTACAATTATAAAACAATTCAGCAACAACTAACTAAGCATCACGACCAAGATTTTCCCAACTAGCACTCAAATCCAACCAATTAACCTGTCTAGTTCATGTACTATAGTTTAAAAGAAGTTCTAGCGTGCCTACGGCAATACAAAAAACAGCCTTGAGGACTTTTGGGTATGGAAAGATATTTTTGACAGTAACGCTTCAAAGAGGGCTGAATATGGCATCAGTGCTGAAACAATTTACCAAAGCGGTGAAGATCCTAATATCTCATTTGTTGTAATGCAGATAGACAGCATCGATAAACTAAATAGATACAACAAATACTTTGCAGACTCTGGTTTGACAACCGAGGCAGGTGTGCTTGATTTTAAATCTACAGTTTGCCATGATGTTACTTGAAATCCATCAATTCTTGTTAGTGACCCACCCAGGACTCGAACCTGGAACCAATTGTTAAGAGTCAACTGCTCTGCCAATTGAGCTA
>DCAJ01000036.1:15826-16126 GCA_002311455.1 Anaerolineales bacterium UBA1136
GCCTGCGCTGGGAGCAGCAGGTCTGGTAGAATCTATCTCAGGCCGCCGCTGAAGTTCACAGCGGTTGGTTAGGGTCGTGTGGGTGGTCCAACACCTGCACGACCCACCTTTTTGCTGGTAAAGTGTACCGCAATATTTCCCTGAGTCGGCGTATACTGGTAGTGAAAGGATGGTCATGGAAGCAATTATAGCGGGAGTCGTAATCTTCTGGCTAATTTGCGGGTTTGGCTGAGCAGCGATTGCTAGCAGCAAGAACAAGTCCGCCTTTGGCTGGTTCTTCTTAGGGGTACTACTGGGCCC
>DCAJ01000036.1:16187-16563 GCA_002311455.1 Anaerolineales bacterium UBA1136
ATAACCAACCAGCTTTTGCTTGATTCTTCATAGGAGTACTAACCGGCCCAGTGGGGCCATTAATAATTGGATTCAAGAAGACGGAAGATATGCCTGTGGTGAAAGCCAAGAGCAGAATTGATAGGCTAAAGACGATGGGCGAGAATGACGCCTTAGTCGAGTTAATAGCAAAGGAAACCCAGCCGTACATCTCCCGAATGGCAGCAGAAGCCCTCGCGGAACTAGGCGATGAAAGAGGTAAGAAGTTACTTAATAGTCCAATTGGCAAGGAATGGCACAGCGCGCCTGAACCTGCTACATATGGGTTAGGAATTAGATTGTTGGTTACCATTGTCCTTCTCGTCATAATTTCATTTGTGTTGTGGGGTTTGTCTGT
>DCAJ01000036.1:16643-16808 GCA_002311455.1 Anaerolineales bacterium UBA1136
TTGCCATATTTTATGTAAGGCCACTTATTGCAGGATATGCCGCGCACCGATAGGGTTGGCAGAACAGGAGGTTAATCACCACACTCCAATAATCACTGGCGCTGATTCTTGGTTCTGTACAACCTCTAAACTAGCCATAGACAGTGCAACTATGCCGTCAATCTT
>DCAJ01000036.1:17073-20170 GCA_002311455.1 Anaerolineales bacterium UBA1136
AAGCCAGCACTATGCAAAATTCGACCACCGCACCTCTGACATCGGCAGAACTCCGCAACTCACTCAACTTTAGTCACCGTCCCTTACACCTTATGGACGCCAATCTGACCGGGTACTGACTTGAGCGCCGCCAACATGCGAGGGGCTGACATGAGTGGTGCTAACATGAGCGAGGCTAACTTGAGCGGGGCTGACGTGGGCAGAGTCAAATACAACACCACGACAAGGTGGCCCGAAGGCTTTGACCCACTGGCCGCAAACAGGCAGTCGAAGCCCTGCAGAAGGCCATCGAGCTGGACCTCGATAATCCCCGACTGTGGAACGACAACCACCAGGTGGCATATGCGGTTTGCTATAAATGTCTAAGCCTCACTGATGACCCAAGCCTGAAGACTAAGATGGAAGAGGCACGTGAGAGATTGAGGGAGCGATAATCACAAGAGCGGCCACTACAATAGGATTGGAAGAAGAGTACGATAACCCGCATCTCAAATCGGTACATGACGGCGCAGTACAGGGCGCTGCCCAAGCAATACGCGATTGGGTAAAGTGGTACTGAGACCCTGACACCCTCCATGAAACGCTTGACGGCAGGCTCACATTTAGGGTGAGGGTAGGCATTAGGGAGTCGGTCTAGGCTGGCCACTTAGGCGTTCACGATGGGGGTGAAAACATCTCCAGCGTACGAATATCATGCTTCCCACTGGCAGATGCAGCCCTCCCCACTATGGAGAAGTTACGCGACGAGTTGTTGGCCGTATTTCCACCAGTGACAGAGTCCGAGGTAGAAGACCCGCACAGCACGATAACGTGCTTGAATACCGCCGGGATTGTGGCTCTTTGACTGGAGCAAGAGCAGTTAGCCGCGGATGGTGTTAGCCTTTATCTCTATGAGATGTTGAACCTGCTGAGATTGGCAGAACTGGCGAAACAAATGCAACATCTTTCGGTAGTATTCGATTGTATTAGCAGTAAGTTGCTGTGCTTGGCGGTCTACCAGAAAGGACGCAATCTGAGTCTCCAGGTGAATCTCCTCATCCAGAAACTCCATAGTCAATTGGTTTTTTGAACTAGAAAACATGCGCGCATCTCTCCTTTTGGAGAAACACCCGCCAAACAGAGCTATCTTACTGAACTACTTAGGTAGGAAACTGTGCTATCTAGGCGAATAAATCGCCTTCGAGTGACCCACCCAGGACTCGAACCTGGAACCAATTGATTAAGAGTCAACTGCTCTGCCAATTGAGCTAGTGGGCCATTTTTGTGATGCGAATTATAACCACCCACATTATCCTGTCAACTTCGACTACACTAGTTGGTTATACAAAATAACTAATAAAGGGCAATAACATTAGCGACCTTTACATATCGGTTATGACAACGATAGACCGGGATCACCACTAAGAAAGTCCTATCACCATTCCAGTATTAGGATCTATATCAATGTCATAATAGGCTGGTCGTGTGGGAAGACCCGGCATAGTGCTTATGGCGCCAACCAAAGGATACAGAAAACCCGCGCCAACACTAGCTCTAATATCACGTATGGGTAGTATAAATCCTGTAGGCACACCTTTCTGTAAAGGATCATGACTTAGACTTAGATGAGTTTTTGCCATGCAAATAGGAAGATCTCCAAAACCACTACGCTCATATAGATCGATCTTCCTATCAGCTTCCGCACTATACTCCACCCCATCAGCACCATAAATCTCACAAGCTATAACATCTATCTTTTCCTTTACTCCCATATTTAGCGGATAAAGAAAACTGAAATCAGCAGGCTTCTCGCAAGCAGCTATTACTGCTTTAGCTAGATCAATAGCTCCAGCCCCACCTTCGGCCCAATGATTTGACATTACTGCAGACTCGGCTCCAGCATCCAATGCTATCTGACGTACCAACTCTACTTCATCATCTGTATCATCTTTAAATCTATTTACTGCGACTACAACTGGGACGCCAAAGCGAAGTGCGTTTCTTATATGGGCAACCATATTGGCGCATCCAACTTGAAGCAATTCCAGATTCTCGTTTTGATAAACAATATCCAATGGCTTGCCAGCAGTAACAGTTGGTCCTCCACCATGCATCTTTAGAGCACGAATAGTGGTCACTAGTACAACAGCATTAGGTATTAGTCCACTATAACGACATTTAATGTCAAAAAACTTCTCCATACCAATATCAGCTCCAAACCCAGATTCTGTTACCACATAACCGTCATTACCAACCAACTTAAGTGCAATTTGATCTGCAATAATTGAAGAATTCCCGTGTGCTACGTTAGCAAACGGACCTGCATGGACGAAAACAGGTGTCCCTTCCAAAGTTTGCATTAATGTTGGCATTATCGAATCTTTCATAAGTACAGTCAGAGCACCACCAACTCCTAAATCGTCAGCAGTTATAGGTATGTCATCATTATTTGTCCCTATGACCATGCGCCCAAGTCTCTCACGCATATCGGATAAATCTGTTGCCAAAGCCAAGATAGCCATGATTTCACTAGCAACTGTAATATCAAATCCTGTTTGCCTTGTTTTTCCCTTTTCCTTTGGACCTTCACCAACAGTAATACGACGCAAAAATCGGTCATTTACGTCTAAAACGCGTTGCCAAGTGATGCTGTCCGGATTAATATCGAGCCTCACAAACCTTCTACGCTCTTCTGGGTTCAATTTATTTGGATCTACCTTATTGATACCAATCTTTTTTAGGCGCCTTCTCATAACAGGGGAAAACTTGCGGTTCCCTTCAGCATCAGCAGGACACAATCTACCAAACAATGCATCATCACTTTGCGTAGACTCGTGAAACATACGAGCATCTATTGCTGCGGCTAGTAAATTGTTAGCCGCAGCAATAGCATGTATATCACCGGTCATGTGTAAATTAAGCTCTTCCATCGGAATAACTTGACTATAGCCACCACCCGCAGCCCCTCCCTTAATGCCAAATGTTGGTCCCTGACTAGGTTGTCTAATACAGGTGATTACTTTCTTGCCCAAATACGCACCAAGAGCCTGACACAAACCTACAGTTGTAGTAGTCTTACCTTCTCCAAGTGGGGTTGGAGTAATAGCAGTAACATCGA
>DCAJ01000036.1:20232-20650 GCA_002311455.1 Anaerolineales bacterium UBA1136
CCTTGGCCTTATAATTACCATACGGTACTAATTCATCTGGCTCTAACCCAATATCAGCAGCAATCTCTACAATAGGTAATGGTTCAATTGCCTGAGCAATATCAATATCGCTAGGTACAGGAGACAATAATTCAGTAGGCTTTCTGGCCATATGTAACCTCATTTAATCAATATTGGAGAAGATAGCAATGAAGCTTCCGCCCTCTATAAGCACATTTCTGATTTAGTTATTACTCTGGAAAAATTAGTATGATCAATATTTTCTACAAATAATTCTATTCCACGAAGCGATCTACACCTCAACTGAAACCAGTGTAACAATTTTTCTCTTATTCAATTTCTACCACCTACCACGTTCTAGCCTGACTGTACGGTTCGGCAACGCCTCCTCATCAACTCGTTCAATACTAACTGCACA
>DCAJ01000036.1:20693-21734 GCA_002311455.1 Anaerolineales bacterium UBA1136
GCATGCCTTAAATTCAGGTATTTTAGCTTGAGGATCCAATGCGTCCACTGTAAGTAAGTTGACTGCTGCCTCCGAGAAATGCATCGGAATAAATACTACTCCAGGAGTAGTTTTCTCTGTTACACTTGCGCGCAGTACAATAACTCCCCTTCTAGATGACACTTTAACTGCATCGCCATCATCTAAGCCCGTCCTAGCTGCGTCTATAGGATGAACATCTACTCTAGCTTCAGGATATAATTCACCTAATTTGGAGTTTCGGGTCATGGTGCCACCGTGCCAATGCTCTAACAAACGACCAGTAGTCAAAATAAACGGATATTCATCGTCCGGTGGTTCAACAACCGGAACATAGCTCAGAGGGAAAAACTTAGCTCTACCAGACGGAAACTCACTAGAGAATAAAAATGGAGTGCCAGGATGATTCTCGTCTAACACCGGAGTCTGCAATCCAATTTTCTCAATCCTCTGATACGTGATTCCCCTATATTCCGGCACCACTTGCCCCATTTCGTGCAAAATTTCCTCAGCATTATTGTACTTCCAGAATGATGTTCGTGATTGTTCAAGCATTTTTTCCGAACGTTGTGCAAGATCACATATTATCTCCCAATCACCACGCACTTCACCAATGGGGTCTATGGCCTTTCGTACACGTTGTACTCTCCTATCTGTGTTCGTAAAAGTGCCGTCTTTCTCTGCCCAAGAAGTTGCAGGCAGAAATACATCAGCATAAGCACCAGATTCATTTATGAAAAGATCTTGCGCTACAAGAAACTCCAATCCTTCCATGTGATGTCGAGTCTTATTCAAGTTGGGCTCAGTCATCATAGGGTTCTCACCCATAATATATAGGCCTCTCACGCCTCCGGTGCCAACACTAGAAAGTATTTCTGTAGTCGTAAGACCCTTTTCTAGACTAAGGCTGCCCGGCTCCATATTCCATGCATTTTCCCATTTCGATGCATTTTCCGGTTTGTTTACTTCCATATAACCTGGATAATGATAGGGCATACACCCCATGTCCGAGGCACCCTGCAC
>DCAJ01000036.1:21784-22021 GCA_002311455.1 Anaerolineales bacterium UBA1136
CGAGGCACCCTGCACGTTATTTTGCCCACGCAGTGGATTAAGGCCTGTTCCTTCTCTGCCAACGTGGCCAGTCAGCAAAGCCAGATGAACTAATCCTAACGCACTAGATGTTCCATGCGCCAATTGAGAGATACCCATACCCCAATATATTGCACCACGCTCAGCTTCAGCATACATGCGTGCTGCCTTCACTATCAAATCCTGATCTACCCCAGAAATACTCTCAGCGTATTCAGG
>DCAJ01000036.1:22165-22498 GCA_002311455.1 Anaerolineales bacterium UBA1136
CAATCCTTCATTGATAATAACATTTGCCATTGCAGTGAACACCGGAACATTTGTACCTGGCTTTAGTGGCAACCACAGTACCGCATAATCGCAAAGCTCAAGCTGACGTGGATCTATCACAATAAGCTTTGAACCATATTTCTCCACGGCAGCCCTCATCTGCAAAGCAATAATTGGATGATTCTCTGGAGTATTTGACCCTGTTACTATGAAGCAATCGCTTTTAATGACCTCGGACGCTGTATTGCTCATTGCTGCTGAACCGATAGCCATCTGTAGAGCAACTACTGAGCCTGCATGACACAGACGAGTACAGTGATCAACATTATTTGT
>DCAJ01000036.1:22535-30622 GCA_002311455.1 Anaerolineales bacterium UBA1136
GTCTTCATTCGAAGCTTTTGCACAACAGTAAACCGCTAGTGCATTCGCGCCGTCACGCTTATGTATTTCTACTAGACGCTCTGCTACATAGTTGAGAGCTTCATCCCATGTGACTTCTACCCATTGTTCAATATCAAATGCTTGGACACGTTGCCCGGCTTTCTGTGAGCTCTTTCTGATCAGTGGAGAAGTAATTCGCCTATCACTATAAATATAGTCATATCCAAAACGACCCTTAACACATAAATTTCCTTGATTAACTACATTCTTGAAATCGGAAGTGACGCGATAGATGTAATCATCTTTTATATGTAGATCTAGTCCACACCCTACTCCGCAATATGGGCAAGTTGTTGTCACCACTCTGCGACCTTGCAGAACTGTCATGTTGTCACCATGATCACTATCCGGTTTGATAAGGCCTTTCCTGCCTGCGCTTCTTCTTCCGTCTTTCAGCACGAGTTAGCTTTATGATTTGATCCTGTGTATGCCCAGATTCCAGCAACCATTCACGTTTAGGTTTAAGTGCACCAGTAGGACACACACCCACACATTGCCCACAAAAGACACAGGACGACAAAGTCAATTCCTGATTATAGAAAGTACTAATACTAGTTTCATGTCCACGCCCGCTAAAGTTGATGGCAAAAGCATATTGGGCATCATCTGCGCATACCTGAACACAACGCCAGCACAATATGCACTGCGAATAATCGCGAATGAACATAGGGTTGTCATCAATAACTTCACATTCCCGCTGCCATCCTTCAACAAACCGTTCTTTGTCGATATTGTAATCATCCAGATGTTTCGCAATTTCTGGGGCTTCACTAAGATCAATTGCTGAATCCAACATTTCGAGTATTGTTTTACGAGCACGAACAACACGTTCACTGGCAGTATTTACCGTCATATCTTCTTGGGCTTTTGCAACACAAGCTGCGGCTAAAACTCTTTGGCCCTCCACCTCAACAACGCAGAGTCGACAAAGACCATATGAAGTGCAGTGCTCGTGATAACAAATAGTAGGTACATCCGCTCCAGTCTGTCCCGCCGCCTCAAGCAATGTAGTACCTTTGGGTACCGTAACCCGTGCACCATCAATAGTCAGAGACACCATCTTATTCATAGTTCTATTTACAAACTCTCAACCAGTTCAGGCCATTTTTCTATGGCACTAATTACAGCAGTCGCTGCTGTTTGACCAAGACCACATAATGATGCATCAGTCATGGTCCAACCAACATCAAGTAATCGCTCTCTATCACCACTCTTTACATTACCATCAACTACTCGCAGTAGTATTTCATGTTGTCTCTGTGTTCCCAATTGGCAAGGATAACACTTACCGCAAGATTCATGCTCAAAAAAATACGCGAGCTCTTTAAGAACATTGCGCATATCACGCGATTCATTGAAAACCATCAGCACACCTGAGCCAAGAGGCAAATTCGCAGAGCGCAAATCCTCAAAGGTCAGTGGTACATCCAAATCGTCAGTTGTGGCAAAAGCACCAGCTGCACCTCCAACTAATATTGCCTTTAGAGCGCCTCCCTTAACCCCACCGGCAAGTTCCTCTATGATATGTCTAAGTGTTACTCCGAAAGGTACTTCATAAAGACCAGGTCGCACCACATCACCAGAAAGACAAAATAATTTCGGGCCAGGCGATTTATCTGTACCATAACTTCTAAATGCCTCGGCACCCTCATTGATGATCATTGGTATATTACATAGAGTTTCAACATTGTTAACTACAGTAGGTTTGTTAAATAATCCATGCGTAGTCGGGAATGGCGGCTTGATACGCGGGAAACCTCTCTTACCTTCGATCGACTCAAATAATGCTGTCTCCTCACCACATATATAGGCACCAGCGCCGACTCGAACCTCAATATCAAAATCAAACCCATTGCCACCAATATCAGCACCTATAAATCCTCCTCGCCTTGCCTCTTCAATGGCATCATGTATTATCTCAATTGCACGTGAATATTCTCCTCTTATATAAAAATAGCCTTTATTCGCACCAATTGCATACCCAGCAAGTAGAATTCCCTCCAGAACCTGATGAGGGTCGTCCTCCATCAGTACTCGGTCTTTAAAGGTCCCGGGCTCTGATTCATCGGCATTGCACACGATATATTTTGGCTGCCCTTCCGCAGCTGACGCACTCTCCCACTTAAACCCAGTAGGAAAAGCAGCACCCCCACGACCTACTAAACCAGAAGATTTGATTTCTTCTATCACATCAGCAGGAGCAAGATCCGCGCACACCTGCAACAAGGCAGAGTATCCACCACCAGCTTGGTACGACTCCAAGGAAGTGGGACCAGACTGACCGCAGTTGCGTGTCAAAACACGAATATCACCGTCAACTATGCTGGCTGGTCGTGTAGCATCTAGATCAAGCCACTCAGCAGGACTATTAGCATCAACTGAAGCGAGGGCTAAATCTCCTACTAACACTGCGGGAGCATGGTCACATAACCCTAGACAGGTCGTGCTCTCTACTGTCCATTGCCCATCATCACTTATCTCATCGGGCATAATCCCCAAATGTTCGCACGCTTTGCCCAAAACTTCTGCAGCACCAGCTATAGAGCAACTAGGATCGGCACATACCCGAACAACAGTCCGACCTACTGGACTACTGTACAACATTGAATAAAAGTCAATAACTCCAAATACATCTGCTAGTGGCACTTTTAGCGCACGGCCAATGGCCAACGCAGTTGGTTCCGATATCCATCCATACATCTCCTGAGCTAGATGAAGCGACGGCAACAAACCAGAGCGGCCTTCAGCAGCAAATGGTGCGATGCTATCTAGCAGCGTCTGGATTTCTTTTGGTTTACTTACGTGATTTTTTTGCACTATAAGATGAGAGTAACCATAATATATGGGCAAATTATATCACCCTGAGCTACAGGCTACGATAATTAGTCGGTCCAAATTTCTGTTAATATCAGTACCTGAACAAAGTCTTATATTATTGTACTTATCCGTCACACGTACAATGGATCTACAACTTTAAACTTTTTAGTCGCAGACTATTACCCACCACGAACACAGAGCTAAATGCCATAGCTGCGGCTGCCAACATTGGATGCAAACCACCCATTACTGCTACTGGAATCAACAAAATATTATAGCAAAAGGCCCAGAACAGATTCTGTCTAATAGTACGAACAGTAGCTTCCGACAGCTTTAATGCACTGACTGCGGCAAGCAAATCACCACTAATGAGTGTTATATCAGCAGACTCCATGGCAACATCAGTACCTGTACCAAGTGCCATACCAACATCGGACTGTGCAAGCGCAGCAGCATCGTTAATACCATCACCCACCATAGCCACATAACCGGAGCCCGAGATATCAATCTGCTTGCTCTTCACGGCTTCTGCTTTATCAACGGGACTTAATCCTGACAATACACTCTCTAATCCGACCTCTTTTGCAATCGCTTCCGCAGTAGCACGACTGTCACCAGTAAGCATTACTAATTCCAATTTAGAAGCACGCAATTCATTCATAGCTTCTATGGACCCATCTTTTATTTTGTCTGCCACTCCGATAACTCCAATGACAGTACCATCCACTGCCACTAACACAGCTGTCTTAGCTGCAGCTTGAAGGTCACTTAAAGAGATCTCCAAATGATCGGACAACACGGTTTCTGGCTTCAAGATTTTCTTATTCCCAACCACAATTTTTTTTCCACTCAACTCAGCACGAACGCCTTGTCCAGGAACTGTCCTGAAACCAATAGCCCGTCTAAGTTCTAGGCCCCGAGCAGTTGCGGCAGCCACAATTGCCTGTGCGAGTGGATGCTCACTATTTCGTTCAACCGAAGCTACTAAGCTCAACAACGAGTCTTCATTGTAGATTTCAGACTGATCTGGAGATATTTCTATGTCCGTAACAGTAGTATGTCCGGCAGTAATAGTACCAGTCTTGTCAAGGAACATGGTACTAATACCAGCAGTCTTCTCCAATGTCTCACTATCGCGAAACAATATGCCTACTTCAGCACCTCGCCCTACTCCAACCATAATCGCTGCTGGTGTAGCTAATCCAAGTGCGCAGGGACATGCGATCACGAGGACTGACACCATATTTATCATAGCGTGAGTGAAACTAGCCTCACCTAACCAAAACCATCCTACAAACGTTAGAATTGATAGAATTATCACAGCTGGTACAAATACAGCCGATACACGGTCCGCACTAGTCTGAATAGGTGCCTTGCTTGCCTGCGTCCGTTCCACAATACGAATAATCTGGGATAGTACTGTATCCGATCCTATTTCAGTAACTTGAAATGTGAAGCTTCCACGACGATTAATGGTCGAACCAACGACTTTATCGCCAGTAACCTTTACTACATCTAATGGCTCTCCAGTCAACAACGATTCATCTACGGTGGACTCCCCCGTAAGAACTGTTCCATCCACTGGAATTCTCTCTCCAGGTCGCACCAAGATCGCATCGCCAACAGCGACATTGCTTACTGGAACTTCTCGCTCCTGACCGTCATCTACCAAACAAGCTGTTGGAACTTGCAAAGCTAACAACTTGTTAATTGAATCCGCTGCATGTCCTTTAGTTCGAAACTCTAGATATTTTCCAACTCTAACAAATACAATAATCACCGCTGACGTATCAAAATAGACATACTCCCCCAAGCCATGCCAACCGAAAGCGTTTCCCATCAAAACTACTAGACTGTATATATAAGCAACGCTGGATCCAATTGCCACAAGTACATCCATATTAGCAGATCTGTTACGTACAGATTTGAAACCTGCAACATAGTAAGGTCATCCAACATAAAACTGAACTGGCGCAGTAAGCAGACCTAGTAGCCACGGTATCCATAAAGCCATATAGACGTTGTCAGCAATTACACCAACTTTGCTTATCATAGACAAAACAACTATAGGCACAGCTAAGATGGATCCAATTACCAACAAACGTTTCTGGTTAGCCAATTCCTCGACACGTGCTACATTAGCTGCATCATATGTCGCACCACCCTCTATAACACATTTGAAACCTGCCACTATAATTGCATTTTGTATATCGCTACGGCTAATAACAGTTGGAATATATTCCACTGCTGCACTCCCGGCCACAAAGTTCACCACACAATTAATAACGCCTTGTATATTTGCTAATGAAATTTGTAATGCCCTAGCATCATTATCATCATTTAGGTTAGTAATAGGTATCTGCAAACTGGTTTTTATTACTCCATAACCAGTACCTTCAACACTGGCCACAAGTTATATCAAGGACAGTTGTTCTAGATCATATTGAACAATAGCCCGCTCGCTAGCCAGATTAACACTAGCATTATCTACATCCTTTAATGTGTTCAAACCTCGTTCAATAAGTGCAGCACAATTAGCGCAAGTCATGCCGATTATGGGCAATATCACATGGGATTTAGTCATTATACGTCTCGCCCTAATAGGTAATTACAATTGTTTACCATAATCTACGAGATTATATACTTCATTCGCTTAAAAACATTTTTTCGAGGTAAAATAGCTCCCTATGATTTTGAAAGAACCAGATATTTCAGTCATTATTGTCACTTATAATTCGGCACAAGTAATTATTCCCTGCATTGATTCGATTATCAATAACAGTCAGGGAGCTGATATAGAAATATTGATTGTTGATAACGGATCCACTGATGACACTTGCAAAATACTTAAGCAAAACTATACTGACATAACTATCATTTCTGGTCACGGCAATATAGGATTTGCGGCTGGAAATAATCTAGGACTGCAAGCAGCCCAAGGTCGACATTTCTTCGTACTGAATCCTGACACGGAAATTTCGTCAGGTGCTCTAAGCACACTTAAAGATTACGCTGATTCACACCCTAAAGTAGGTATGATAGCACCTCGCGTGGTCAATCCAGATGGCACCTTACAGCATTCCACCTTCCGCTTCCCAGATTTACTTCAAGCTTTTTATGGATTCTTTGAAAAACTGATGCCGATTGACTCTACACGCAATGGTCGCTATTTACCAGAAGAATATGGCAAGGAAAGAAGTGTTGAACATATACTAGGAGCAGCAATATTTGTTCAGCGCAAGTTGTGGGAAAAAATCGGTGGCATGGACGATAATTACAAGCTATATTTTGAAGAAACTGATTGGTGTTACAGAGCTCGTAAGCAAAACTGGGGCCTGCACTACTTACCATCAGCTACAATAATGCATAGAGGTGCCCACAGTACTAGCTCATCTCCAGAACGAAACTCCGTGCTATTTGCCCAGAGTCAGGCTAGATTCTATAGAATTAATTTGGGTATGTTTTCATACATAATGCTAAAACTAATTGCACTAATAGGTATAGAATACTGGCTAAGTCGCTCTATATTAGCCCTATTGAAAGGGAAGATAACTCCAACTCAATTCAAGATTCGTTTGCAAAGCTACCTAGATATATTACTGGCATAATCATGCAAGATATAGCTATAATCATAGTCACCTATAACTCCTGGAACCACTTACCAAACTGTCTCGATAGTATCAAGATAGCCATCGCAAACGTTGCGGCAAAAGTATTTATTGTTGACAACGCCAGTACAGATGGAACCCCCCACAACATTAGAGAAAAATATCCATGGTGTCACCTGATCTGCTGTGAAATCAACGGAGGTTACTCTCGAGGAAATAATTTTGGTCTAAAAGCGGCGGGGTTTCCAGTCTCTACAGATTTCCGTCACGCACTATTATTGAATCCTGACACAGAAATACCCAAAGGTGCTTTAGCACTACTCCTAGACTACATGGATAGCCAATCAGATATTGGTGTGCTCGGGCCCAAGTTAGTACTTAGTAATGGAAACATAGACAAAGCGTGCAAACGCGGACTACCAACTCCAGCGACTGCATTTTATCATTTTTCTGGCATAGACAAAATATTTCCAAAAAGCCCGGTATTTGGACGCTACAACATGTCATATGTTGACGAAGATGAGATAGCTGACGTAGATTCTACCGTAGGTGCTTGTCAATTAATTAGAGGTGAAGCACTGGCAAAAGCCGGACTTATGGATGAAACCTTTTTCATGTACGGTGAAGATCTAGACATTAATCTTCGGATTAAGAGCTTGGGCTACCGTATAGTATATTATCCTAGAGTTGTAGCAAAACATCACAAAGGCACCTCAACACGCAAGGAACCTACTGCCATGATTCGTGTTTTTTATGGTGCAATGAAACTCTTTCACCGCAAACATTTTGCCAGCCAATATTCGGTTCTTATAAACATGATTATTTATGGAGCTATAAATGTTATCTGTCAGTATAAAATCTTTCGAAATGGTACCAAGCCATCGCATAAACGAGTAGTCGGATCAGCCCCTGAGTAAAATTGTAGGCAGACACCAAGCTATCAACATATTTTCCAACGAAGTGTTTCTCCCTTCAACGCAGCAATAACTTCTCCAGCTACATCAATTCCAGCCCGAGCCTGTGCCTCAACGGTCTGTGCTCCTATATGTGGCGTTACAATTATATTAGGATGTCCTATTAACTTAGACGTACTTGGTGGTTCTTCCTCAAACACATCTAAGGCGGCACCGGCTATTTTTCCTAACTCTAATCCCTCCAGTAAATCATTCTCATTTATCAACCCACCCCGTGAAGCAGAAATAAGCCTCACTCCATCTTTCATAGTGCTAATTGCCGCCATATCAATCATACCGCGCGTCTCTTTAGTCAAGGGTGCATGAATAGAAATATAATCTGCTTCACCAAGCAATTCGTCATGATCTACAGCCAGCACATTGCACTCTGCAAACCTTTCCTTAGAAACATATGGATCGGATCCTATGACGCGCATATTAAACGCATTTGCTAATCTGGCTACCTCAGTCCCTATACGCCCCATCGCAATCAAACCCAGAGTTTTTCCATACAATTCAAATCCTTTGATTTCACTTTTAGGCCACTTGCCATCTTTTACTTCTCTGTCACAATATGTAATTCTACGAGCCAAGCTTAACATAAGACCAATAGTCAGCTCAGCTACTGCTATACTGGGAGCCCTTGGTG
>DCAJ01000036.1:30679-33538 GCA_002311455.1 Anaerolineales bacterium UBA1136
CTTTCTGTCTGCAAGCCTCTATGTCAATATTATCTACACCAACCCCGCATCTACCGACAACTTCTAACTGATCACCAAGCCTAATCAACTCCGCCGTTACTTTCGTTCTACCTCTGACTACAAGCCCATTATAATCACCAATTATTCCCATAAGGCCATGTGATGCAATACTAGAATTGCAATCGACTTCACAAAACTCTTCTAGTTTACTTACACCGACCAAAGACAATGCATCAGCAACTAATATTCTTTTTCGATTATCCGACATCAGTTAATTCTCCGGAATGATAGGCTATATAACTTGCCAGGATTATACTGTACTACTTCACATTAATATTTTTCTGTGTTACGCATTATTATTCAGTATAATATAGTAGAGCATAACAGACTTTAATTTAGGCCCTATGCACTAACAAAACTGTTAGAATAACAGACAGTTATATGAATATTAAGACCATTATAAAAAACCTTGCTATAGAATTGCTTGTGTATGGAATTCTAATAACTGCATACGCACTGATTGTTCTACGATGGCTATCTGAGCCACTTGAAACACTTTTTCACAATAACATGATAATTTATGCATTCGTGGGACTTGCTTTAATAGTAGCGCAAGGCGCACTTCTAGAACGTATCACCTCATTCCTTATAGTCAGGCTTGGATTATCTCGATCAGAATAACGTCATGGAATTCCCTATTGCTGGTGTAGTAATCAATCCTATCTACCTAGCCGGAATTGGCTTTCTGGTAGGCATACTTGGAGGATTCTTTGGAGTCGGTGGCGGGTTTATTGCTGGTCCAATGATGTTTCTGTCTGGTGTACCAATGAATTTCGTGATTGGGACTGACTTAGCCCATATGACTGGTAAGTCAATAGTAGCGGCCCGTCGGCACAGAATCTTAGGACACGTAGATATAAAATTAGGAATGCTAATGCTCATTGGCACAGTCATTGGAGTTGAGATTGGAGCTCAAGTTGTTGAAATAATTGAAAAAATGGGAAAGGCTAACCAGATTATAGGTTGGGCCTACGTAGTAATACTGGTGGCAATAGGGTCGTTCACTGCTATCGAAAGCATCCGGGCCATTCGCATGATACACACACAAAAAATCGAAGCGGCCGAGGCAGTAGGCTTTACTGGCTTGACAAAACGTGTCCAGCTAATACGTCTAAAACCCATGATATCACTTCCTGTATCAGGAATAGCCTCTATATCTCTATGGGTGATAATAATATCAGGATTAATTTCTGGAATACTTGCTGGATTCCTGGGAGTGGGTGGTGGTTTTATACGTATGCCTTTGATGGTTTATGTTTTGGGCGTACCTACACACGTGGCAATAGGTACAGACTTATTTGAAATAATATTTTCTGCAGGATTCGGGACAGTAACACATGCCATAAAGGGTAATGTGGACATTATGATTGCTCTAGTAATGCAGACTGGTGCTGCTATTGGCGCACAAATAGGAGCTGTAGCAACCCCTTATTTTGCCGGACCTCGTATCCGACTTCTATTTTCAGGACTGCCGTTTATTGGTGCTATCCTTGTAATATGGCGGTTAATAGACACTGCTACAGGATCAATACACTAAAAAACTAATTATGCGCACACTACTCAGTATTACCAGAAACCCTTATTCATCTTCGACCATTAACATTGGTGATATTGTGACCAGTGCCCTTAGTTCCGAAGTAACCTTGTTCACGGTACATAATAAACAATCATCAGACCATTCATCCCTTGATGAACTTCGGCTAGTTAGTGAACAGATATCAGCACCAACAAATCTTGTAGTGCGTCAGGGTAACCCAGAAGTGGAGATTCTTTCCGAACTGAAAGCTGGCAAATACAATTTACTTATAATTGGTGCTAGAGCACATTCCACTGCTCCTGCAGAACTATTACTCGGAGATACTACCAACAGAATTGTTAGACGGACACCAATATCAATCCTTGTAGCAAGAGGTACTATCAGCAATCTCAACAAGATACTAGTATGTACATCTGGTCCAAAGGCTGGATTTGATGCCATTAGTACAGCTATCAAGCTATCCAAGCCCTCAGATGCAAAAATTACACTGTTGCACGTAAGCAGAGCAGTTCCCAGTATGTATACTGGTCTAGACCAGATGGGTGAAACATTGTCAGACTTATTACAAACTAATACTCCTACTGCCCAGCACCTAAGGTATTGCGCTAGTCTATTAGAGTCAGAACAAATCGACGCAGAACTAGAATTGAGGCACGGCACACCCACTCAGGAGATACTTCGAGACATTAATTGCAATAAATATGATATGCTAATTATTGGAGCCGCAAAAAGAAATTCAATCAACCGACTCCTTGTAGATGATGTGTCAATCCGACTAGCAGCTAATGCTCCCCTCCCAGTTCTTGTGGTGCGCAGTACGATCCAGACATACGCATAAAGCCACTAATTACTGAGAGCAACAGTTTGACGACCAATTATAGCTGTCGTACAATAAATCCTATGATCCAAATTTTATAGATACTAACCCAAATTAACTAAGCATATCAAGAACCTCAAATGGAAAACAAAGATACAACAATCAATACTTCACAAGCGGACAACACCAATCTATTGACAGATAACGTCGAAAACAGACGATCTGAGCTAAATAAAGCACTATCAAAACTGGTCAATAATCCTAGGGTTTCAAGAATAACAATTGCTGTAAGTGCTGACGTATGCACACCAGGACGCAACGTACAAGGCACCTATGCAAAGCAAAATACTCCCGAAATACCAGTAGATGCGTGTTCGCGACCAGGTGGCTGCAACTGCCGCTATATTCCAGTTCTTAATGAAATATTCCCTTAACCTAGTTGATG
>DCAJ01000036.1:33613-36219 GCA_002311455.1 Anaerolineales bacterium UBA1136
TCTCATAAAAGATGTAGAGTAAAATACAAAATGCTTACCGACTACCGAATACGCCAGAGAGATCATTTACTCCAAATAGTTCGAGCATTGACTCAGCAGCTCGACTTAGAAACTGTGCTAACCCGTATCCTGAGGGCAGCTACTGAAATGCTTGCAGGTCGTGCCGGGTTAATTGCTCTCAGGGACGAACTTGACAGAGACCAGAAGAATGGTATAGCAACATTCTCAATCCGTGCACAACATGGCGTATCACCTGAATTTTTACAGCACTTTGAAACAGTACTAAAAAATACTTCGAGTGCAGCTCTGGTTGATCCGGCACGCTACATCATAGCAGAATTAGAACGACGTCTGCACATATTAGCCCGTAGTGGACCATTTAACTTAGAAGGCACAATAGGGTTACCGCTAGAAGTCCGCGGAGAATTAGTAGGATTATTACTAGTACTTAGAGCCTCTACATCACCATCAACTCAAAATGAAAGGAAAATCTTACAGGCATTTGCAGATCACGCTGCAGTGGCAGTAACTAATGCACGTCTATATGAGCAAGTCACTAGGGAAAAACGGCAACTTGATGCATTACTTGAAGGGTCTGCAGACGGAATCATGATCCTTGATTCAGGACATTTGATACTTCGCTGGAATAAAGCACTAGCACAATTGTCAGGTGTTACTGCAGCTAGTGCGCTCGGCAGCACTCATGATGAAATAATCAATTGGTCCAGCATACCAGATCCCAACTTAGCTGATGCCGAAGCACGTGGTTGGCCATTTGGAAGTGCATCGCCACTATATGTTGAAGGCAATTTGTTAAAATCTACTAGTGAAGAGCTAGCTGTTGGAATTACCTATGCACCAATATTCGATCGTAAGAAGCGTCTAGCAAATATAATAGCCAATGTGCGTGACATTACACGATTTAGAGAGGCCGACCAACTCAAAAGCACTTTCATTTCTGTGATTAGCCACGAGTTGAAGACCCCTGTCTCATTAATAAAAGGTTACGCAGGAACATTGCTCCGTGAAGACGCAACTTGGACAAAAGAAACTATACATGAAAGCATTACCGTCATTGAAGAAGAGGCTGATAGACTCGCTAATCTCATAGATAATCTTCTTGAAGCATCCCGGTTACAAGCTGGCGGTATTGAACTAAATATCTCCACATTCAATCTAGAAACACTAGCTAAACGACTATCACGCAAGTTTCAGACCCAGACAACCAAACATGACATATCTGTTTCTTTCCCTGAACATTTTCCCGACATAGAGGGAGATGAAGAAAGATTACTGCAAGCCTTAAGCAATCTACTATCTAATGCTATAAAATACTCTCCAAAAGGAGGTCCAATACAAATATCTGGTC
This sequence comes from Anaerolineales bacterium UBA1136, assembly GCA_002311455.1. GTDB lineage: Bacteria > Chloroflexota > Anaerolineae > Anaerolineales > UBA11657 > UBA11657. Next base: position 34,983 of record DCAJ01000036.1, read on the forward strand.
GGATTGCACAACGAGAAATCATCGTTTCAGTAGCAGACGCAGGCATCGGCCTTCCTGTTGGAGAATTAAACATAATATTCAACAGATTTCATAGAGCCAAAACAGCAGAAACATCACATATCCAGGGCGCTGGCTTGGGACTATATTTAACACGAGCAGTAATTGAAGCTCACCATGGCAGAATTTGGGTAGACTCTGATCCCAGCCACGGATCTACATTCCATTTCAGCATTCCAATAAAGACATAAAGTACTGCATGACAATAATTGGTTCAAATTTACTTGTTACATGTCCGCGTTGCAAACAGCGGGTATCTGCACAAATAGAGCAAATACTTGACGTTGCAGTAGACAAGGAAGTAAAGCAACGCTTTCTTTCTGGCAATATCAATATCATTGACTGCCCACTATGTTCTTTTCACGGCATGGCCACAACTACAATCGTCTATCACGATCCAGAAAAAGAGCTTTTACTGACCTATACTCCAGCTGAACTAAGCTTACCTTTACCTGAAAAAGAACAACTACTCGGAGCGCTCACTCGTGCAATCGTAAATCGCATACCTTCAGAACAACGTAAAGCATATCTATTACAGCCAAAGGAAATGTTTTCAATCGAGGGCCTCACAACTACTATACTAAACAGTGATGGCATAACAAGTGAAATGATTGAGCAGCAACGCTCAAAAATGAGCTTAATCCAGACTCTTATTTCCACATCTGAAGAGATGTTGCCTGATCTAATAAAAGAACGCGACGAAGAACTCGATGATCTTTTTTTTCATCTGCTATCGGCACTAAGACAATCCCAGCATTCTCAACAACCAGCCTCTCCAATACCTAATCTGGACAAACTTGAAATGCAACTTCTTTCTCATTCAACGTTTGGCAAACGATCTCAAGAATATGCTACTGCTTTACAAAACTCTGCTAGAGATCTAGAAGCCATCGGTCCTAAACTAACGCGCGAAAAATTCCTAAATCTTATACTAGAAGCACCGGATGATATACATATTACTTGTCTAGTTACATTAGCACGTCCAGCAGCGGATTACGAGTTTTTCATATTGCTAACTAATCAATTAGAGCGCAGTTCGCCGGAAGAAAAACGCAAATTAGAGCACGTGCGTTCCTTAATATTAGAAACTGTCCAAAAGATTGACCAAGCTGCCCAGGAAAAAGCCAAGGCTGCCCAATCAATTCTCGAATCAATTATTGCTACACCCAATCCAAGAGAC
>DCAJ01000036.1:36258-37697 GCA_002311455.1 Anaerolineales bacterium UBA1136
CATAAAAGATATAGATCAATCTGTCCTGTTATTGCTTCAACAGCTCATAGAAAATGCTGTGACTACCAAAAACAAAGAGGAAGAGACGCACCTCATACAAATACAAACATCAATAATTGAAGCGCTACATCAACATGCTCCACCACCAATGAGGTTCATCAATGAGTTACTTGCTCTTAGCACACGAGAAGAAGCTGAAACAATGATAAAGAATCAAGCAAAAGAACTAGATGACGATATTCTAACTACAATGCAAAGCGTGGTCGATCAATTACAATCTGACAAACAAACGGAGTTAGCAGCGAAGCTACAGGATTACATACCCCTTGTTAGGAAAGAGATCGAAACGCCATAGTCAAGCTATATCAATCATCACAACAAAGGATTGTTTAGCCTAAATCCATGTCCTCTAACTGTTTCTACGTATTGATGATCTGGATCACACTCATCCAAGCGATCTCGCAATCTATGCACTAGGGCATCAATAGACTGCTCAGTCACGCCCTCACCTACCACATCAGGCCATACAGCATCAACAACCTCGTCTCGAATGCAGACATCTCCAATATTTGCATAAAGTAATGCTAGCAACCTGTACTGTGGTCTAGAAAGCAATGGCACCAACTCTTTACCGTTACACCTAACACGACGCGAATGAACATCCAAACTCATACGCCTTTCTTGTGTATAGTTAATATCCAAAGGGACTGTAGCATCAGAGCTAACAAACACTATTTGCACAGCAGTAGCAATGGAAATAAAATCACCATCATTAAGTGTCTTAGTACTATCTACAGCTTTTTCATTCACGTAGGTGCCATTCTTAGATGTGTCTTCCACTACCCACTCACTATTACGCTTTGCAATTACAGCATGATGACGAGAGACAATGTTGTCAGTTATAATAATATCGCAATCGGAGTCTCGTCCTATAACCAGATTAGATGCAGTTAAAACCCAGCGCTGCCCTCGCAGCGGACCAGATTGAGCAATTAATACAGGAGATATTTCATCAACCATACACTAATCTCCATCACTCAACCCAACCTAGCAGTATAATCCTATACATGTTATCCCTATTATACATACACCAATAAATTGAACATGGCTATCTCAATTGGAAACACATTAAAAAAACGTTATCTTATCCAAGATTCTATAGGCAAAGGTGGAATGGGATCAATCTGGCTAGCTGCCGATAATCGACTAGAAGGTCGTGTTTGCGCGGTCAAAGAAATTGTACGAGACCAAGACGCGACCGTTAACTATCACCAACAGGCACGGAGCCAATTCCACCGCGAGGCATCAATACTTGCAAGACTTGATCACCCTAACCTCCCTAAAGTATCTGACTATTTCACAGATAAGGACACCGACGTTCTAATAATGGACTTCGTGGATGGAGAAGATCTTCGTCAAAAAATCGAGACTCAAGAACC
>DCAJ01000036.1:37745-38143 GCA_002311455.1 Anaerolineales bacterium UBA1136
TCGAGACTCAAGAACCAGGAACATTTCTAGAAGAAATAGAAATTCTAGAATGGACCCATCAAATCCTAGAGGCACTTGAATACCTGCATTTACAGGATCCACCAATAGTTCATAGAGACATCAAACCGAGTAATATAAAAGTTACTACTGCTGGACACATCAAGCTAGTTGATTTCGGTTTAGTGAAAGTTATGACACCAGAAGAGCGCACTGTAACTATAGTACAAGGTCGCGGCACAATCCACTACACACCAATAGAACAATATGGGGGGGATGCAGGACATACTGACCTTAGATCTGACATATATTCACTTGGATGCACGCTTTACCACTTGCTGACTAATCAGCCTCCACCAGAGGCCAAAGTTCGTTTTCTGCGATCAGATAGTATGACACCC
>DCAJ01000036.1:38191-38684 GCA_002311455.1 Anaerolineales bacterium UBA1136
GTACAATCAATCCTAACGTAAGTCCCCGCACAGAAAGAGCAACACACTGGGCTCTTTCACTTCACCCAGAAGACCGGCCCGAGACAACGAATGCGTTCAGGTCCGCACTATTTGAAGGGCTATTCCCAGACGAGAAAGGGGTACCCGAATATATACCAGAATCATCTCACGAGTGGGTACAGCATGCTCTGGCAGACCCACTGCATCGCGATCTAACTATTGTCTCAATACTACTAATTATTCTAGCTGTGATCACTACGTTTACTGCGTGATTTCCTTAACCTTATATTATCGTCCAACAACCTACCAGGCGAAAACACCCCAACTAACAATCCAACAAAACCACCCGTCCAGGCCAACAACGCCGGTGCTAACCCCACAAAACTTAACAGCATTTCAGGCACCGGCAATCTTAACGCATAATAATCGTATCCTAACCATACTCCTACGGTTACAAACAACAACAATCTCACCCTAGATTTCAATAAAGGCA
>DCAJ01000036.1:38760-38938 GCA_002311455.1 Anaerolineales bacterium UBA1136
CCTTTAATGCGTGCGATACTCCATCCCAGCCCCCCTATTACTATCATGGCCAGAATTGCTGACAGAAGATCGCGGGGGTCTATATGAACATTTCCTGACACTTCGACACTGTCGTCTATCATTGTAATGACTTCAATCACAGGTTCGGGGGTCACAGTATTAGCTACACCAACCACTG
>DCAJ01000010.1:0-2193 GCA_002311455.1 Anaerolineales bacterium UBA1136
TGCAACGGCCACCATCATTTGTCCAGACATACACCAGCCACATTGAGGTACTTGTAATTCAATAAATGCTTGCTGTACAGGATGTAAATTACCATTTTCCGCCAGTCCTTCTACTGTACGAATCCTAGCATCTGGAGCTATGGCACTCACTGGAGTTATACAGGAGCGAGTAGGACGACCATTAATATGAACAGTACAAGCACCGCAGAAACCAGCACCGCAGCCATAGCGCGTTCCTATTAATGCCAAATCATCCCTCAGAATCCACAGAAGTTTCCGGTTAAGGTCACTTTGGTCCAGATCGTATGTTTTGCCGTTAATGTTAAGTTGCATTGTGTAATCTTTTTTGATTGCAATTTGATGATAGTGTTGTAATTAAATAGCGGTCGATTTATTACGTAGAATCAAGTTTGTGACTGATTTTAATTATACTCTGTAATGACTATATATATATGTTGCTGGTAGTAAAGTCTAAAAAGATTGACTTATCACTTCAGCAATTATTGGAACATGGATACCCAGACTATAGCATCAATAACTAGGCAGTGGAATGTTATGTAGACTAATCCCACTACAGAAGCATATTTGCTTGCGCGAGATATTCCAGGTATTGATGCTATAGATGTAACAATTGTCAAGGCGAGAATAGAGAGTGCAGTGACCCACAAAGATGTTACACTTAGCGCCCACCAGTAATTTTGATCAGTATGTATATATGCAATCAAAGTAGGCATCCATACTGCTGCGGATGCCAGGAACATTGCAGAGAGAATAGAAACGGAATGCGGACCTATAATTGAGTTTTTGTTAATGGCCTCAGCGCCATTCTTGAACACAGATACATAGCAGAAAGTTAGATAACCACCTGCTGCCGGTAGCATTGATATTGTAAATATATTCCTAAGTGTACCTTCAACTCCACCCCACAAGGCTTCGCTATACTCAGGGTAATATGTAAGTCCTAGAGCATAGCCTCCAAGTACTAAAATACCTCCGCAGGTATTTACTGCCATAAATATGTTCTTAGATGACATTTGTGTCTCCTATCAAATTGTATGAAAATAACGACCGATACTATACGGTTTTTTGAATTGACCATTTAGTTATTTGTTACTGATTAATAGATAACTAAATGTCAAATAGTTGGCCAAATGTATCAATTAAAAAACACCCACGGATTCTGTAAAATCCGTGGGTGTTTTTTTGTATCCGTATATCTAACAATCTTTAGTTATACGGATTATTTCTCTAACTTAGGAGTAAATTATTACTATTCACTCCAATACCAGTTGTGCATGTTACCATACCAACTGTGCCAACGACCAAGCGCAAAGTTCTCTAAGCCCTTGGCTACGCCGAAGTTTCTTCCCGAAGCGAAGAGAAAGATACGATATGCATCATCGTGCATGATCTCTTGGGCTTTGTGAAGCAACTCGGTCTTCTTAGCTTCGTCGAACTCAGAACTGGCAGCTAGGAGGAGTTCGTCCACTGCAGGATTGCAGTAACGATTCCACTGGGCACCAGTTGTGTTATCCGGTCCAGCTATATCTTTGCAGAGGAAACGGTTAGAGATCTCAGGATCGGGCGCGCGCAGTCCGTGCGACCAACCAGCCATCTCGTAGCTACCATTTGACCAGGTTCCACCTTGGTCATAAGTACCAAACAGCTCAGCACTACGTCCGTTCTCAATGATCATCTTTACACCAACATCCTTGAACATCTGTTGTACCACGAGCTGTACCTGCTCCCTTTGTAACACACCAGCTGTGGTTGTGTGTATGAACTCTAGTATTTCGCCGTCTTTGTCAGCATAACCATCACCATCGCTATCAGTCCAGCCTGAGTCTGCCAGCAATTCCATAGACTTATCTGGATCATAAGCATAACGCTCTAGGTCAGCTGCCCATGGCGTACCGAACCACTCGGTGCCAGGATTCACTGCAGCCCAACCACCTAGAAGGTCACTGATGATCGTGTCTTGGTCGACCGCATGCTGTAGAGCAAGACGTACGTTCTTATCTGCGAAGAGAGGTGCTTGAGAGGCATCTGCATTCATTACATAGCGCTCTCCACCAGCTGGTACCGTCTGAATAAGACTGACACCAACTGTTTTTCCAAGTTCTTCTAGTTTCGGAATATTAGCGGAACGCAAGCCCCAAGCAATGTCAGTCTCACCGGTTTCAAGGGCGGCTA
>DCAJ01000010.1:2298-2631 GCA_002311455.1 Anaerolineales bacterium UBA1136
TCAAGACCTGGGCTATTCGCTTCGATCACTTCCGAAGGGAAGATGAAGTCAAAGAGAATCTTCCAGGCTGGGAAAGGTTCAGCAAAATTGATCACGACCGTATAGTCATCGGGCGTATCAATTGAACCGATCCTTTCATAACCCAATCTAGAGATCGGAGTATTGTCTGGGCTCATGATGGCTTCCCAGGTTGCCTTCACATCAGCAGAAGTTACGTCACTACCATCATGGAATGTGACACCTTCTCTTAAGTTGAATGTAACTGAACTACCATCAGCAGCCACTAGTCCGTTGCCTACTGAAGGTACCTCGAGTGCTAACTCACCGACCCAG
>DCAJ01000103.1:0-361 GCA_002311455.1 Anaerolineales bacterium UBA1136
ATCATTGTTGCTGCTACCAATAGACCCGATATACTGGACCCTGCCCTCTTACGACCTGGGCGATTTGACAGACGTGTTGTTCTGGACCGTCCGGATCTTTTAGGTCGAGAGGCTATATTCAAGGTTCACGTTCGGGGAAAACCTCTAGCCCCTGATGTTCAACTGGATGTTTTGGCTAAATCAACACCCGGTTTTGTTGGTGCCGATATTGAAAACACTGTGAATGAGGCAGCAATATTCGCAGCTAGGAATAATCAAAAATCGATTAGCATGCGAGACATGGAATCAGCAATAGAGAGAGTAGTACTAGGACCAGAAAGGAAAAGTCGCATATTGACAGAGCGCGAACGTAAAATTACAG
>DCAJ01000103.1:587-859 GCA_002311455.1 Anaerolineales bacterium UBA1136
AAAGCACGATTGGCTGCAATGTTAGGTGGTAGAGCTGCTGAAGAACTGGCATTCGACAAAGGAGAAGTAACTACTGGTGCATCTAATGATCTTGAACAGGTCACCAGCGTTGCCCGTCAGATGGTAACCCGCTGGGGCATGAGCGATAAATTAGGCCCTATGGCTTTCGGAAAAAAAGAGGAATTAGTGTTCCTTGGTAGAGAAATAGGCGAACAACGTGATTTCTCTGAAGCTGTCGCAGAAGAAATAGACTCCGAAGTACGTAACTTGGT
>DCAJ01000103.1:1001-1318 GCA_002311455.1 Anaerolineales bacterium UBA1136
CAATTCGAGGCTTTATGGAATGGTGAGCCTATTCCGCCACCCAAACCTCCTCCGATTGCTCCTCCTACATCAGACTTAAAAACAGATGTAGGAGAGGATGCGAGTGGTGATGATGATTCTGCCAAGACAGGGAATGATCCTTTACCAATTCCCAGTAGCGCATAAAACAACAAACAAAATATGTTAAACTTATTTTGCCAAGCGTGATCTTAGTTCCTCAACAAGAACAGGCAGAAAATCAAACAGATCGGCCACAACTCCATAATGTGCCAACTTCATAATTGGTGCTTCAACATCTTTATTAATAGCAACAATAA
>DCAJ01000103.1:1371-9694 GCA_002311455.1 Anaerolineales bacterium UBA1136
CATCTTTATTAATAGCAACAATAACTTTTGCGGTACGCATTCCAGCTTGATGCTGTATAGCACCTGATATACCACATGCAATATACAAATCTGGACTCACTGTTTTCCCAGTTTGTCCTACCTGATGATCATAAGGTATCCATCCAGAATCAACAGCAGCACGACTTGCTCCTACCGCTGCGTTAAGAACACTCGCTAGCTCACGTACTGGCTCGAAACCCTCAGGTCCTCCTACACCACGTCCTCCGGATACAACAATGTTTGCGTCAGTAAGACTGACATCATGATCTGAAGCATCATAGCCGCGCACTTTTACCACGATATCAGATTCGGACAGCACAGCTTCAACCTCTATAATTTCAGCCGTTTCATCACATTCCTCCGCCTTAGAAAATGCTCGCGGTCGCAAACTGATTATCTGAGGACGCAAACTATCGAATGAAACCTTTGCATGCAATTTACCTGCGTATACAGGACGTGTTACTTGTGCGTACCCTCCTTCAATATTCACATCAATACCATCTGTAACAACCCCCACTCCTAGCTCAATACTAAGAAATGCAGTAAGGTCACGACCTCTGCTAGTTGCAGGTACAAGAATAACTTGAGGTTCATATTCCTCGTACAATTTTGCTGCTAGAGCCCCACATGCCTCAACCCGAAAATCTTCCATAGTGGGATCATCGCATGCAAGAATGACATCAGAACCATACTTCGCGACCTCACGCACCAAATCGTCTATTTGATGACCAAATACAAGCGCAGCAACTCCAGTATCCAATTTAGATGAAATCGACTTGGCGACACTCATAGCCTCCCAAGCAGCTCCAAGAGCATTTCCTCTAAAATGATCTATGTATATCCAAACACCAGACCCCATCAGATCACCTTGTCTTCGATTAGTTTATCAACCAGTCGCACTGCTATAGAAGCCATATTCGTACCTTCCAACAGCTCGACATTTGTACTTTTCTTAGGTATTTCTTGAATTTCAGACCAATTCACCGAACCATTGTGATTGCTCGCGTGTTCATCACCTAACTCAAGATCATTTAGTCTTAAGACTTGTATTTCAGCTTTATTAGCCTTACGTATGCCTACAAACGACGGATAACGAGGCTCGTTAATTTCTTTTACTACGCTAATTACAGCAGGTAGTTTGCCAGTGCAATGCTGACGACCTTCTTCCAACAATCGCTTCACACTTATGTTTGAGTTTTCAATATCAATTTCAGATAGTTCAGCCACATAGCTAAAACCTGGCCAACCTAAAGCGTGAGCTACAGACATAGGCACAAGTCCAGTATCACCATCAATCGCCTGCTTACCGAAAAAAACTAGTAGAACATTGTCTATTCTTGCAATGGCTCTAGATATAACAAGAGCTGTAAAACGAGTATCGTAAGACTCCGAGGATTCTTCTGATATCAGAATACCATGATCACATCCCATAGCAATTGCAGTTTTCAATGCTTCCGTTGAGCTTTCCGGTCCCATTGTTAACGCAGTGACACTACCACCAAATTTTTCCTTAACTCTTAGAGCTTCCTCAATTGCATACTCATCCCAGGGATTGATGACCATTGGCGCATCCCCCCAGCTTACCTGTCCGTTTTCCACTAACATGGTTGCTGCACTATCCGGAGTATGTTTAATGCAAACTACAAGGTGCAAATCACCCTCCTAACAAACTATATTTGTAGGAAATATCTCGCAAATTCTACCACATGTAATATACTGCTCCATATTATATGTTAGTCTCTCATGTTAAAATTGAATTCAAACTAGATCAATGGAGCAAAATTGATATGAACTGTATATTTTGTCAAATAGTAAGTGGTGAAATGCCCGGAGAGATAGTGTTACGCAATGAACATATATGTGCGTTTCGAGACATTCATCCAGCAGCGCCTAAGCACGTTCTCATAGTACCAAACAGACACCTTGCTTCAACTGAAGAACTGAGCCGCAATGATAGTGGAATTGCCGCAGAACTTCTACTAGCAGTAAAAGAGGTTGCAAAATTAGAAGGAATAAGTGAAACTGGATACCGGATAATAGCAAACTGTGGATCACATGGTCGACAGGAAGTGAAACATCTGCATATTCATGTACTGGGTGGCGCTCCCATGAGGCACGGATTAGGTTAATTGCGACATGCTATAATCAAATAATGGTATGCACAAGTACATTTGATAGGTGTGATAACCAATATCATAAATCTTATAATTAATGGACAAAAGACAATCCTATGTCTCTTTCCGTAAGCCCTAGATATCAAAGGTCATGACGACAAAGAATTCATCGTGGTACGCAGCTAAACCGTCGATAGTAGCAGCAATATTTTCTCTTGCTGCTCTTGCTATTATAGTTATTCCACTTGGTGAAAATACTGAGTTAGACTTAGAAGTTGGTGATCCAGTTCCATTTGACATAGTGGCACCGCGTTCACAGACATACATCAGTGTGTTACAAACAGATAGTGCAAAAGCTGCAGCTGAAACATCTGTATCAAGAATCTATGACCCTCCCGATACCCGTCTGTCTCGTCAACAAGTCTCATCTGCAAAATTGGCAATCGCATTCATTAATTTGACGCGCTCTGACAAACTGTCAAACACTCGTCAAAAGCAACAAGAATTAACCAAACTGGGTAATATCAGTCTTGCTGATGATATGCAGATTCAATTGATTAAAATTGAAGATTCACGGTGGATTATTGTCCAAGAGGAAATTATTAGGGTGATAGAAAATGTCATGAGTGAGCCAATTCAGGAAGACCAAATGGAAAAGACCAGACAACGTATACCAGTACTTGTTAGTGTGGAGCTTAGCCTAGATGAAGTAGAGTTAGCAGCAGCATTAGTCCAAAAATTTGTTATTCCAAATTCTTTATACAATGAGGTTGCCACTAGTAAAGCGCGCGATGCTAGTGTAGCTGCGGTAGAACCGGTAGAACAGGATTTTGCTCAAGGACAGACAATTATAGCTCGTGGTAATGTTGTTACTGCTGAGGACCTGGAAGCCATGACTGCTTTGAACATGCTAGAACCACAGCGTAATTTGTTTGAACGATATTTTCCCCCATTCACTGCAATAATTTTAGTTGTCGCTACAATGACACTTTATCTGCTAAGGACGCAACCAAGTTTTTTATATCGTACAAGACACATGTTGTTCGTTGTTCTATTATCACTTGCTTTTCTTTTTGCTGCCCAATTTATTATTCCACAAAGACTTGTGCTACCTTTCTTGTTTCCAGCTGCTACGCTTGGAATGCTTATAGCTGTTGGTCTAGGAACAGATTTGGGCTTAATTGTTTCTACACTTTTTGTAGTGTTTGTTGCAATAATTTCTGACGGCCGTATAGAAATAGTAATATATCATCTGGCTGGACCAATGGTAGCAATATTGTCTTTAGGTAAAGCTGAACGAGTAAACAGTTTCCTTCTAGCTGGTTTAGCTACTGCTGCGGCAAATTCTGCTGTAAGGATAGCATTCCGGTTTAATGATCCGACTATTGATGTCCTTGGTCTAAGCACCTTATTAGGCGCAAGCATTGCGAATGGTGCCATCTCAGGTGCTCTCACTTTGACTGGATTATTTCTGTTAGGATATGTGTTTGATATTACTACATCTTTACAGCTAGTTGAGCTATCAAGACCGAATCATCCATTATTGGTAAGATTGCTCCGAACTGCACCTGGCACTTATCAACATAGTTTGCATGTGGCTAATCTAGCAGAACAGGCTGCAAGAAATATTGGTGCAAATACTATGCTGGTCAGAGTCAGCGCGCTGTTTCATGACATAGGTAAGACAACTAATCCGGCATATTTTGTTGAAAACCAAGTAGAAGGCAGGAATCCACACACAAATATGGATCCTCAGACTAGCAGCGGTGTCATAATAGCACATGTAACAGATGGAGATACTATGGCTAAGAAGCATAGATTACCTACAGTAATCCGTGATGCAATCCTTGAACACCATGGCACCACCGTAACCAGATATCAGTACAATAATGCAATCAAGCTAGTGGAAGAGACTGGCGACGAGGTTGACATCTCAAAGTTTACCTATCCAGGACCCAAACCCCAAAGTCCAGAAACTGCTTTGCTGATGCTGGCTGACGGATGTGAAGCCAAAACTAAAGCTGACAACCCGTCTACCACAGAGGAAATAGATGAGATAGTTCGATTCATAATTAACCGCAGGCTAAAACAGGGACAACTTGATGAATGCGATCTATCTTTGACAGATTTGGGTAAGGTGCGAGAGTCATTTGTGACAACACTAAGAGGATACTTCCATAACCGGCTGAAATATCCGTCTGAATCAACACTTGAAGGACCTATTGTAGAAAAACTTGATGAGCCAATAGAGGCCCATGAAATTACTTCTTCTGAGTAACAAATAACTACCGTGCCATACTCATACTATATTAGTACGCGCATTTATCCTAGCTCAGAATTTCACGCATCTATTCCAGTCAATCGCGCCAAATTGCGTTCCGCTGCTGAAGCAACATTGGCCAATAGATATGCTGACCCAGGTTCAGAAATATGCATAGTGCTTAGTACAGATTCGTATTTGAATGAACTAAACAATAAGTACTCAGGAATCGATACAGCAACTGATGTACTCAGCTTTCCTTCGGAAAACAAAAATCAGTATTTAGGTGATATTATATTGTCTACTCAGTACGCTGCCCGCACAGCTAATGGAGAAGGTCATAGTGCAAATGAAGAACTTCAACTTCTGACGATCCACGGTACGCTGCACTTACTCGGCTATGACCACAACACTCCTGATAAGCATAAGGTAATGTGGGATATACAAACGGAAATATTGTCTAATCTGGATATTGATATCACTTATCCAAGTAGGAGTACATAAACCAGACTGTACTGAGTAAATTATTGGATAATAGGAGGAAACAACTATGGAATTTAGCACAATCAGCAATAATATTGTAGAGCAGGATCTCGACACAATCATACTAAGTGTTTTTGAATCAGATGATTCGCTCAAGGGATTAGTACTCGACGTAGATGTAGCACTAAATGGGTCTATATCAGCAATACTTAGTCGCGGAGACCATAAGGGCAAACTACGAGAAGTCACTGTTATATACACAAGTGGACAGATACCGACCCATAGAATAATTTTAGTCGGGTTGGGGCCAGAAAAAGATTTCAATGTGGATTGCATAAGGCATGCTTCAGCCGCTGCAGCCGTGCGTGCACGACAACTTGGAGCATGTAATGTAGCTTCAATCATACATGGTATTGAACAATCTACAATATCAGCTAAAGATGCAGTGCGTGCAGCTACAGAAGGGACAATGCTCGCCCTATATGCATTTAATAAATATAAGAGTGAAAATGAGCTTGGTCAGATAGAATCAGTATCATTTATGAAATCAGAAGGCATCAAATCAGAAGATTTAGTAGAAGGCATAGAGCAAGGTAATATAATTAGCAATTCCGTACACCTGGCACGCGACCTTGTTAATGAACCACCTAACATTTGTACTCCAGCATTTCTAGCTGAACAAGCTAGGCAAATAGGTGCTAATTCCAACACTGATGTAAGTATTCTCACTGAACCAGAAATTGAAGACTTAAATATGGGAGCGTTTCTTAGCGTAGGTAGAGGTAGTACTAGAAAACCTCGGTTTATTGTGATCGAATACAACAAGAAACTTCTGGATAAAGTTCAGCCACTAGTATTAGTAGGTAAAGCTATTACATTTGACACAGGCGGATATTCACTGAAATCTGCTTCTGGCATGTCAACTATGAAGTGTGATATGGCTGGTGGTGCAGCAGTAATAGGAGCTTTACAAGCCGCGGGTCAATTGAAAGTGCCATACCCAGTAATAGGGTTGATTCCTGCAACAGAAAATATGGTTAGTGGAACAGCAAGCCATCCATCAGACGTAGTAAGTGCATCCAATGGCACAACCATTGAGATTGTAAACACTGACGCGGAAGGTCGTCTAATACTTGCAGACGCACTAGTTTACGCTGCTAAGTACAATCCAAAGCATGTAATTGACCTCGCTACACTCACAGGGTCAGCCACCGTAGCCCTAGGCGAGGGAAGTGCTGCAGCACTATTTGCTAATAAAACTAGCCTCGCAGAACAGCTTTTGACAGCCAGCGAATCCAGTGGGGAACGAATATGGCGCATGCCACTGTACCCAGAATACACTGATTGGATGAGATCAAGTGACGTGGCAGACTTACGTAATAGTACCGACAAACGTAACACTGGAATCGGCACATCTGCAGCATTTCTTCAAGAGTTCACAGAAGGGTATAGCTGGGCTCACATAGACATAGCACCTATGGCATTTCTCCCAAGCAATGGAGTGATAAAAAGACTGGGTCCAGCAGGTGCTACTGGGTTTGGGGTAAGACTGCTATCTCATCTAATGCTAGAAGATAGCTAGAGAAAAATGCAGCAGTTAGGAATTCGGTAAACTGAGAGTTCTAAGATACTCCCAACCGTATATTCCGGTATTGTGACCATCACTCCAATATAGTTTTAAAGCATAGTTTCCAGCCAATTCTACCGAATCAAGAGTAAAGCTCTTAACAGGATTCAGAACAAAAACCATATCGACAGTGTTCACATTGTTACTTGAATGCTCTTGTCTACATTGCGCACACGGACATGCATCACGCAGTCCGTCCCAACTATATTCCACACTATTGCCATCGTTCCAGTCTATAACTAAAATCTGACGTTTCTTGTCTAGTTTAATAGACTGTGGGCGAATATACATTAAGTGGTCCTAAACATTTATCCCAGCAAGTTGGTATCAGACGAGTGTAATCAATATCAACGCACCACTTGAAGGTAATTGGACGCACCCCAACCATTACGCCTATCGTCAGCTTGAGCTACTAAGAACCACCAAGTTATATCATCGGCTTCACGTGGACCTTTCTGAACCACAAAGACCTCGTAATCCAATGCTAGATAGTTAACCTCTGACTCCAAATTAGGTTCATAGCGTAAGCGCAGCCCACCGCCAGTATTAACAACCTGAACGTATGAACCTACCTTGATAAGACTTCCTGCGGGCGGCGGAGGAAAAGTTGGTGTCTGTAGTGGGGCTGGCGTATCAGTAACTGGAGCATCAAGCACCGTAGTAGATGTGCGTTCCGGGGCAATTACCAACAATACAGGGGTCACGGTTGGCTGCTGCACAGCAGCTGGTCTGGAAACTATAATATAAGACCACACGGCCGCTGCGCCGACGACAAACAACACAGTAACTGTCAAGATCCACCTTAAAGGCACAGCAGTAGTTTGTTCGCCAAATCCGTTCGAGGACACAGGTTCACCTCGTGCAGTCAAATACATTAGTAATATATATAATTATAACGATAATACTTGTTAGCATGCGGTCCATGCGACTATAATTGACAATCTATTGTAGAGACTATAAAGTAAATTTAGTATGGAACTTTATGAATATGTAGGTAACTTACACAATCACACACCATATTCTGATGGAATCCTCTATCACAGAGATATGGCCCAAGCGGCAGCACAAGCCGGACTCGATTTCCTGATAATCACTGATCACAATGTTTGGGTTACTGGGACAGAAGGTTACTATGATTTCAAAGATGATAGAAACATACTCATGTTAACTGGAGAGGAAATACATGATCTCGACCGAAAACCTGAAGGAAGTCATCTATTGGTCTATGATGCAAATTCTGAACTCCGCAATTTGTCTAAAAACCCCCAGGAACTAATTGATACGGTAGCGGAAACAGGAGGATTAAGTTTTCTTGCACACCCTTTTGAACGGGCTTCTCCAATAGTTGAAGACGCCGTATATTCCTGGCGAGACTGGCACGTTACTGGTTATACAGGTCTAGAGATCTGGAATTACATGAGTGAATTTAAGGGTCTAGTGACATCTAGAATAGCAGCCATGTTCTATGCATTCTATCCAGACGTAGGAATACGTGGGCCATTCCAAGAAACCATAGACAAATGGGGTAGATTACTTTCTAATGGTCATCGGGTAGTCATAACGGGTAATGCAGATGCTCACGGACAAACATATTCAATGGGTCCTATAAGTCGTTGTATTTTCCCGTATAAGTTTTTGTATAATGCAGTTAACACACATTTGGTAAGCAGACAGAAATTCACTGGTGAAAAATCGGAAGACAAGAGTATAGTATACTCAGCACTACGTAATGGAAATTGCTTTGTAGGATACGAGACTCCATACCCAACCCGGGGATTTCGGTTTAGCGCATCTAATGATAGCAATAGCTGCATCATG
>DCAJ01000103.1:9738-13539 GCA_002311455.1 Anaerolineales bacterium UBA1136
ATCATGGGAGAAGAAATCTCAATTCTAGATCGTACCATTGATATAAAAGCAAATGCCCCGGCGGCATGCAACATGAAAATATTATGCAATGGACAAACTATTGCTGAATCTCGAAATCAGACCGAGATAAATTGTAGAGTGTCTGAACCAGGTGCTTACCGTATAGAAGCAACTATAAGGCACAAATCACAAGAGCGCTGCTGGATATTCAGTAATCCGATTTATGTAGTACCATAATCACCAACACATGTTGCCACGCACAGAGGGAGTTAGTTTGATAGCAATTTTGAAGAAACACGCAGGCTGTGAGACAATAGTTACCTAGAACTCAAACAAGGAGGCCAAGGTATGCCTATTCGTATGGGACTACCCGAATTATTAATTATCCTAGCAATAGTATTAGTATTGTTCGGTGTAGGCCGTCTAGGTAAAATAGGAGGCGAACTAGGTAAAGGAATTCGGGCTTTCCGCTTAGGTATCAAAGACGATGAAGCAGATAGTAGTTCAGATAGCGATAGCAAGAAAGAAACTGAAGGTCCAGAGAATAGCCAACTCTAACGTAATTTGTGTATGTACATAAATTATGTATGCACATGATGACTCGTTTGGAATAATCTGTTTTGATTAACAACCCCACAAGTTCAGGACTTAAGCTGGAACACTTGATTGAGAGTCTACTATTCGTGGCCGAAGGTCCTGTATCCATTGGACAAATAGCTGCGGCTTTGAATACTAGTGCCAAACAGATAAAACGAGCATTATTAGAGCTAGAGGATTTGTACCAAGAACGCGGTCTACAACTACAAAATCTAAGAGGTCGCGTGCAGCTCACCACGAACCCTAAAGCAGCTCAATCTATTGAGCAATTCCTTGGATTGGAATCACAGCAACAACTTACAAGTGCTGCTTTGGAAACATTAGCAATAATAGCATATCGTCAACCGGTTACCAGACCACAAATAGACGGAATACGAGGAGTTAACTCAGATAGTGTTATTAAAAATCTAATCTTCAAAGGACTTATCGAAGACATTGGAAGATCAGAAGGTCCCGGCCGTCCTATACTCTATGGAACAACCTCATCATTCTTACAACACTTTGGTATATCTTCTCTAAAAGAATTACCCCCTATTGATATTGAAGAAGACCAACTACAAGTTGACATCAAATCAGATGGGGAACACGATATTACAGATTCAAATCCAGACTACGTTTCAATGCAACTACCTGAACATGACGGCTGAGCGCCTACAAAAAATCCTGGCAAAGTCAGGATATGGATCGCGTCGTACCTGCGAGCAGCTAATAATGAATGGGCGAATTCATGTAAATGGCAAAATGGCCACCATTGGTGATCATGCAGACCTTAATAAGGATAATGTAACAATTGACCACAAAGCAATAAATCTACCGGAAAAGCTCAATTACATTATGCTTCACAAGCCACGAGGAGTCGAGTCAACACTTAAACCACAAATGGGACGAGAGGGGGTAAGAGATCTTGTAGGCTTACCAGGTAGACTGTATCCTGTTGGTCGATTAGACGCTGAGAGCGAAGGACTTATCTTGCTCACTAATGATGGAACACTAACTGAGAAGCTCACCCATGCTCGTTATGGGCACGAAAAAGAATATCTAGTATTAGTAGATGGCTATCCTGATGATACCCAAATTGCTACATGGCGTCGCGGAGTAATTTTGGACGACGAACCCACTCGGGTAAGAAAAACAGTTCGTGCTAGAGTATCTATAAGAAAGAAGGGTGCATCTGGGACATGGTTGCAAATTATCATGCGAGAAGGTAGAAAACGCCAAATTCGGCGTACTGGTCGTACGCTAGGTCTTCGGGTGAAACGCATCCGACGTGTACGTCTAAGTACACTACGACTCGGCACCTTAAAACCTGGCCAATGGCGTAAATTGACTGATACAGAAATAAGACGATTGTATGGTAGTCACCCTAAATCTCGTAGAAAAAGCACCCGTAGAATTAGTAACTGATGATTGCTCAACCTTCCATGATTATCACTATCGACGGACCAAGTAGCTCCGGGAAAAGTACTATTGGTCAAAAATTGGCCCATAAGATTGGATATCATTATTTGGACACAGGATGTCTTTACCGGGCACTAACTGTAGCTACATTGCAGCGTGATATTCCAGTCACAGACACACATGCCATAATAAAACTAGCAACAGAAATTGATATCACGGTCCAAATCTCCAAAATGGAAGATGGGCGCCAGTATACTGTCCTAATCAATTCAACTGATGTGACCTGGGACCTACGCTCATCTAACACTGACACTAACGTAGCACTTATAGCTACTATCCCAGGTGTTCGACAGATCCTAACTGAACAAATGAGGTCTATCGCAGATGGAGTCAGCATAGTAATGGTCGGCCGAGATATCGGCACAGTCGTGGTTCCCGAAGCACCGCTAAAGTTCTATCTAGACGCGAGCATTGATGAGCGAGCACGCCGTCGCCACAAGGAGAACATAGCAAATGGACAAAAAAGTGATTATCAGGAAATTCTTTCGAATCTACAGGCAAGGGACCGTATCGATACACAAAGAGAAAGTGCTCCCCTTAGGAAGCCAACAAGTGCACACATAATTGATACAACCTCAATGAAACCAATGAGCGTTCTGAACGCAATTCTTATGATTTTCCACGACTCCATGTAGTGACCAATCTATGACCACACCAATAAAACACACTCTAGGCGTTAGACTCTATCGCCCACCTACACGAGCATTTTTTCGATTTATCTATCGTGTACTTACCCATTTAAACATTAAGGGTATGGAAAACATACCTTCTAGCAGCGGTTATTTGCTCACTATCAATCACCTTTCATATTATGATCCACCACTGGCCCTTTCATTTTGGCCATATGCGCCTGAAGCACTGGGAGCAGAGGAAATCATGAACGATAATGGCATAATAGGTCTGATTATGCGCTGGTATGGTACCTTTCCTGTTAAACGAGATGGGTATGACCGAGCTGCTCTAAGGACCTCTCTGAAAATACTACAAAATGATCTACCTCTATTAATAGCTCCAGAAGGCACCCGACATCCTGAAGGAATGCGCGATCCTCAACACGGAGCAGCATTTTTGGCAATGAAAACAAGCGCACCCTTAATTCCGGTAGCAATTTCAGGAACTGCAAACATTTTTCGTAAACTGCGACAAGGACGTAAACAAACAATCGGTATGGTTATAGGCAAACCATATAATCTACCAAACCTGCCAAATACCGCTAGGCGCGATGCTCTCCGTATACACACAGACTATATAATGCAGAAAATTTCCGAGCTTTTACCAGACCGTCATCGCGGCATGTATAAGAAACAATAGACAAACAAACAACATTGTTAATGTAATGCTTGTATTAACGCTTTGACACTTTGTTTTCTTTTAAATGCACTACCCTGCTATAATGACGTCTTAGATATGGAGATTATCCTAACTACAAATGGTTAGACAATACTAAGGAAAGGTAAAGCGCAAGGCCCGAACTAAATGTTTCGGGTGACGAGGACGAGGGTTCCCTTGCCTAAACAAGGGATAGCGCCATAATCAATCGGCGTAAAATCGATGAATCAGCGGATGCCCTCCGGGTGTACCAGCGCCCGCAGTCCTTTCCCCTCCAAATCTAGAAAGCTACCGCCTAAAACCCACTGGGGAACTAGAGGCACAAAAGCGATGGCACTGGCAACATACATGCACCTACTGGAATACTGCATGCTTTTTCATAGGTACTAACAATGTATACTGGAGGTATTTGCTTAT
>DCAJ01000103.1:13553-15341 GCA_002311455.1 Anaerolineales bacterium UBA1136
TATGTGCGGCATTGTTGCTTACATAGGTCCACGTGACGCCACACCGATTATCATGAATGGTCTGAAAAGACTGGAGTATCGCGGTTATGATTCAGCAGGTATGGCTACTATAGACAACGGAAAAATTAATCTACGCCGTGATGCAGGCAAACTTGCACGTCTACAGACTCTTGTATCTCAACAACCTCTTAGTGGCAACATTGGTATAGGACACACTCGTTGGGCTACTCATGGTGAACCCAACGAACGTAATGCCCATCCACACATGGGAGCTACAGGTAAAGTAGTTTTAGTTCATAACGGCATAGTTGAGAACTATATTGACCTGAGGCAACAACTGATTGCAGATGACGTAAAATTGCAATCGGATACCGATAGTGAAGTAATCGTACATTTAGTAGAGAGATATCTTAATGAAGACAATAGCTTAGAAGAGTCGGTACGTCATACCATTAGTCTTCTGCAGGGAGCAAATGCAGTAGTATTAATCTCAACTACTGAACCTGATAAAGTAATAGCGGCACGTGTAGGTAATGCAGGTGGCATAGCTATAGGAATAGGCAATAATGAAATGTTTATTGCCTCAGATATGCCTGCGATTCTTGAACATACTCGACGTATTGCATTTCTAGAACCGGGTTGGTTGACAGTAATAAATGAAACAGGATTTGTCACAAGCACTATGATGGGAGACCCTATCAATAGTGAAATACACAATATTCCTTGGGACCCCGTCGCAGCCGAAAAGGGTAATTACCGGCACTTTATGCAAAAAGAAATTCATGAGCAAGTCCGGGCTATCACAGACACGATTGGAGGTCGCATCGATTTTAGATCTGGCAAAGTAATCTTACCTGATTTAAAACTAACACAATCACAAGTAAGAAATATTGATCGCATTGTAATAACTGCCTGCGGCACTGCCGCACACGCTGGCATGGTTGGAAAAACTCTAATAGAGGAACTAGCGCGCATTCCTGTTGAAGTAAGTATTGCCTCCGAGTTTCGATACTCTAATCCTATAATTGACAAACATACTGTAGTACTAGCCATTAGCCAGAGCGGGGAAACAGCCGACACTCTAGGAGCCATGAATGAAGCCCATAAAAGGGGTGCTACTCTATGGAGCATTGTCAACGTAATAGGTTCGCAGGCTATGCGTATGGCTGAGGGATGTATTCCAATGCAAGCTGGACCAGAAATTGGTGTAGCATCCACAAAAGCATTCACTACGCCATTAGTAGATCTATACCTTTTAGCAATGCTACTGGGTCAACTGCGTGGTGAATTAAGTAATGAAAAGATGCGTGATCTAGCAGGTCATCTAGCACTTTTGCCTCAACAGGTAGGCAATCTACTCAGTCGTGATGCACAAATCAAACAAGTAGCTCTAACGCTTAGGGACATGGAACAGTGTTTATACCTAGGACGTGGTATACAAATGCCTATCGCGTACGAAGGAGCACTGAAACTAAAGGAAATTTCTTATATACATGCGGAAGGATATCCAGCAGGAGAAATGAAACATGGACCTATTGCGCTTATCGACCGAAACATGCCTGTGGTAGCTATTGCAACACGGGACCAATGGTATGAGAAAATGATAAACCAGCTTCAACAAGCACGTTCACGCGGTGGGCCCATAGTGGTAGTGGCCACAGACGGAGACGAGACTATCACAGAAATAACAGATAGGATTCTTTGGGTACCAAAAAGCTATTGGATGCTCAGTCCAGTTCTAACGACCATTTCATTACAATTATTAGCATATCATATAGCAGTACTACG